>CAYFLP010000013.1:0-247 GCA_964344045.1 uncultured Bifidobacteriaceae bacterium | reverse complement strand
ATGGCGGCGCCATCGCCATCGGCCATCCCGTCGGCATGAGCGGCGCCCGCATCCTGCTGTCGGCCGCCTACGAGCTGAAGAACCGTGGTGGGGGCCTGGGTGCCGTCGCACTGTGCGGTGGTGGCGGCCAGGGCGATGCGATCCTGTTCGAGGTACCTGCCCAGTAGGCAGGGGCCGTTGCCCGTCAGGCCAGGGCCGTTGCCCGTCAGGCCAGGGGAGTTGCCCGTCGCGAGCGGTGGAGTGAGTC
>CAYFLP010000012.1:3286-22912 GCA_964344045.1 uncultured Bifidobacteriaceae bacterium | reverse complement strand
AGGCTCGTCGTCGCCGACCTCGAGGCGGCCCACGCAGCCGTGTAGCAAAGAGGGAATGCTTCTTATCGTTGTTTATTCGCAACATCGGGTCAATCGCGGGTACCATTCATGTGGAAATTTCCGTCGCATCAGCACGGAGGCCTCCATGGAAGACGTTCGAGCCCTGGGCCAGGGCCCGCAGTGGCCATCCCTGCTGGTCGAGTGCACCTCCGACCTGCTCTTCGAGGCCGACGGCGGCGGTGTGATCACCTGGCTGTCCGGCGATACTGAAGCAGTCATCGGCCTCCCGGGTGACGAAGTCCTCGGGCAGCCCTTGATGTACGTGCTGCCCGATGGCGCGGCCGCTTCCGTTGGGTCTCTCGTGGCAGGCGTGAGCGACAGCCACGACGGGCGTTCCCTGTTCCGGCTCGTCTCATCCACCGGCGAGGAGCGCCGGGTTGGCCTGTGCTTGTGCATCGCCCGTGACCAGGCGGGTGAGGTGGCCGGCTATGCGGGCTCTTTGCGCCACCTGCGAGATTTTGATGCGCTCGGGGCTGGCCCGCAGGGTGACCCCGAAGGTCACCGTGCGGCGATGTTCAATTCCGTCCCGGACCCCGTCCTCCTCCTTTCCGTGGTGCGTGACAGAGAGGGGGCGGTAGTCGACTTCCGACTGCGCGATGCGAATCCTGCCGCGTGCAACTTCTTTGGCCTGTCGCGTGAGGACATCGTCGAACGCCTTCTTCTTGATGCCGACGCCAACCTCCCCCTGGCTCCCTTCTTCGACGACCTCGTGCACGTGGTGCAAGCCTCGGAGCCGATATCTAGGGAGGCTGTGCGCTTTCCTGTTGGAGCGCCGTCCGATGCGGAGCTCTTCTTCGACTTCCGGGCTGCCAAGCTCGGCGACGGCATCACCTGTTCCTGGCGAGAAGTGACCGATCGAGTGCAGGCTTCGGCGCGCCTGGCCGCATCCGAAAAGCACTATCGCCTGCTCGCAGACAATGCGCACGACATCGTCGTCCTTGTGCGCAACGGCCTGATCGACTGGATTTCGCCGTCAGTCGAGGCGCTCACCGGCATTCCTGCCGAGGGCTGGATCGGAAAGGTTGCGGGCTCGACTGTCATGACTTCCGACGCGGGAGTGTTCGCGGAGATATCCGAGGCGATTGAGCACGGCTCGCCGATCACCTCCCGGGCCAGGGTCACGCTTCCCTCAGGCGAGCTCCACTGGGTCGAGGTGTCCACGCGACCATACATCGATGAGAATGGCGAGGCCGACGGTCATCTTTCGTCGATCCGCGTCATCGACGACGTCGTTCGGGCAGAGGAAGCGCTCAACCATGCCGCGAGCCACGACGCGCTGACGGGGCTGCTCAACCGGTCGGAGGCGCTCTCGCGGCTGAGCAGCATCACCTCCCATGCCCCGCGCACCGGCCAGGGGACTGCCGTCCTTTTCTGCGACCTCGACGGGCTGAAGGCGATCAATGACGTCTATGGCCATGGTTTCGGCGATGAGGTGCTGATGGCCGTCAGTTCCCGGATAGGCGAGTGCTTGCGGCGCGACGACTACGCGGCGCGCCTGGGCGGCGACGAGATCATCGTCGTGCTGAGCGGCGTGCACGACCTGGCCGAGGCGACGAAGGTCGCCGAGAAGATCCGGGTGGGCGTTTCGCGCCCGTTGGACGGCAATCACGGGGCTTCCGTGCACCCGACGGTCAGCATCGGCGTCACCTTCTGCACGCCCGGCGAGCCCGTGGAGTCCCTCCTCGCACGTGCCGACGAGGCCATGTACCGGGCCAAGCGGGGTGGCCGGAACTCTGTCACGGCCATCTGAGGCACGTCCCGGTGGGCGCGATCAGGCGCCGATCTCGGCGGCCTCGCCCGCCGTGATGCGCAAGAGCTCGTCATATGTCGTCGGGAATACGTAGTGCGGATGCCCGCCCGCAGCCCAGATCTCGTCGTACTGGGCGAGCGCGATGTCGACGATCGTGCGCAGGGGCTCGGGATGGCCCACAGGCGCGACACCGCCGATGGCGAAGCCGGTCGCCGTGCGAACCTGGTCGGCCGAAGCCTTCCCGACCTCGTTGACCTCGAGGATCGCCGCGAGCTGCATCGTGTCGACCCGATGGCCACCGGAAGCCATGACGAGCACGGGCTCGCCGTCGGCCATGAAGATCAGCGAGTTGGCGATCTGGCCCACTTCGATGCCCAGTGCGTCGGCAGCTTCCTTGGCCGTGCGGGCGCTGTCATCGAGTGCCCTCACCTCGCCGCGCGCGCCGAGGAGCGTGAGCGCCTCGCGCACCTTGATGACCGACTGCTGCTCTGACTCCCTTGACATGGGCACAACCTAGTCCGACACACTGCCGTCATGCCCGCGGCACCTGCTCGCTTCACCGGATTCCCGACCCAGGCCTTCGACTTCTACGTCGAGCTCGAGGCCAACAACACCAAGCCCTGGTGGAGCGACCACAAGGGGGAGTACGAGGAGTTCGTGCGCGGGCCCATGGAGGCTCTGGTCGCGGAGTTGGCGGACGAGTTCGGCGACGCCAAGATCTTCCGTCCGTATCGCGATGCGCGCTTCAGCAAGGACAAGACCCCGATCAAGGACCACCAGGGCGCTGTGGTGCACCTCGAGGACGGCATCGGCTACTACGTGCAGGTCGGCGCGCACGGCCTCATGGCGGCAGGCGGGTGGTACTCATCCGGTGGCGAGCAGATCGAGCACTACCGCGAGGCGGTCGACGGCCCGCGCGGCGCCGAGCTCGAGAAGATGGTCGCAACGCTGTCGAGGAAGTTCGAGTACGACGGGCGCGCGCTGAAGACCAAGCCGCGCGGCTACGACATCGACCACCCGCGCATCGACCTGCTGCGCAACAAGGCCGTGCTCATGTCGCGCATGTACGACGTCGAGCCGTGGGTGTCGACGCGGAAGGCACTCGACGTCGTACGCAAGGACTGGCGTGCCGTGCGACCGCTCATGGAATGGCTGGCCGACAACGTGGGGCCGGCCGAGGATCCGGCGCAGGGGGAGTGAGTCTCATGGAGTTGCTTATGGGGATTGGCGCCTTGAAATAGATAGCCGTACTTATGGCCATGGGTATCGCAGAGCGACTTCCGTTGGCCGAGGTGAAGAATCGCCTCTCCGAGGTCGTAGAGCAGGTCGAGACGCAGCATGCGCGCGTGACCATCGCCAAGGACGGCAGGCCGGCCGCTGTCGTTATCAGTGCGGAGGATCTGGACTCCTTGGAGGAGGCGCTAAGGGTGCTGTCGGACCCGGAGGCACTTGCCGCAGTACGCGAATCACGCGCCGAGGCGCAGCCACCAGTGAAGCTGACCAAGGAAGAGGCTGCCCGGCTACTGGCTCGGCGAGGCGGGGAGCGGCACTACACGTAGATGCGCTCGCCTGCGTGAGGAACGACCACTGCGATGTCGAGCTCCTCGCGAATGCGATTCGCCAGGGCCTGCGACGACTCGGGCTCGCCGTGATTGACGAACACGACCTTGGGGCACTGCTCGGCTGACTTCACCCAGTCGACGAGCTCGCTCGCATCGGCATGCACGGAGAACGCCTCGATCTCGACGACTTCTGCGCGCACGGCAACGTACTGGCCGTGGATCTTGATCTCGCGCGCCCCGTCGGCGAGCATGCGGCCCGGCGTGCCGACGGCCTGGAAGCCGACGAGCAGCACGGTGTTGTCGCGGTCGGGCAGCAGCGCCTTGAGATGGTGCGTCACGCGACCGCCGCTGCCCATGCCCGAGGCCGAGACGATGATGCGAGCGCCGCCCGTGTCGAGTGCCATCGACTGCTCGGGAGTGGTGGCCTCATGGATGTTCGGCAGGTCGAGGGCCTGCGGGCCCTCGGCCTGGATCGAGCTGAGGATCTCCGGGTCTTGGTCGGTGATCGCCTGCAGGTAGACCTTGCGGGCGCTGAGGGCCATCGGGCTGTCGACATGGATCGGCGCGACCGGGATGCGCTGCTGCTCCTGCAGGGTGCGCAGCGCGGTGATGAGCACCTCAGTGCGATCGACGGCGAACGCCGGGATCACGACGGTTCCGCCGCGCTTGAGCGTGCGGGTGATGGCAGCGGCCATCTTCTCGATCTCTTCCTGCACGTCCTCGTGCTCGCGATCGCCGTAGGTCGACTCGATGACGATCGCCTGGGCGGCGGGCGGGGGATCGGGCTCGGTGAGCAGGGGATGGTTGCCGCGGCCGAGGTCGCCGCTGAACACGACAGTGCGCTCGCGCTCGTCGTCGCGGATGGTCACGATGGACGAGCCGAGGATGTGGCCGCCACGGCTGAGCCATGCGGTCGCGCCGGGTGCCGGGTGGAACTCGGCGCCGAAGTCGACCGGACGCAGCAGGGCGATCGAGCGCTCGGCATCCTCGAGGCCATACAGCGGACGAGGCTCGTCGTGCCGTGAGAAGCCGCGCTTGCGGGCGAAGGCGGTGTCCTCCTCCTGCAGGCGCGCGCTGTCGCGCAGGATGATCGGCACCAGCTCGGCCGTGTTGGGGGAGCAGTAGACCGGCCCGGCGTAGCCATCGCGCACGAGGGCCGGCAGGTAGCCGCAGTGGTCCAGGTGCGCGTGGGTCAGGACGATTCCGTCGATGATCGTCGGGTCGACCGGGAACGTCTCCCAGTTGCGGCTGCGCACCTCGCGTGGCCCCTGGAACATCCCGCAGTCGACCAGGATGCGCCCGTCCTCATGCGGCGCACCGACCTCCACCAGGGTCTTCGACCCGGTGACGGTCCCGGCTGCGCCGATGAAGGTCAAGAACATGCTTCCTGTGTAACACCGGGCCTAGTGCCCCGCTAGTGCCATTCGTCGCCCTGTTGTGCCCGGTCAGGAGGGGAATCCGGGCAGGCGGTTGACGAATGTCAGGGGTGGGGTTTAGCGTTCCGATCTGTTCGAACACATGTTCGATCGCCACCTCGGGCCGGGAGTCGCGGCCTGGCCTGAGGCCTCCTTCCTGGCCGCCGGGGCCGCCTCGACCCCGGCCCCGGCGGCCAGGATCCGCACAGGAGTCGGCTATCCGGCGAGCGGCGAGGAGGTCACCTACGTGACCCGCCGCTATCGCAGGGAGTCGGCCGAGGTGGTCTCGGACGCGACCGGGGCCCCACACGGTTTTCGCTGGCGGCGCCGGCGATACGAAGTGCGCGCAGTCCTGGCGCACTGGGTCGAAGCGCTTCCCTGGTGGCGCGACTCGTGGTCGCGCTCCGGGGGCGGTGGCCAGCGCTCGTGCTGGCGGGTCGAAGCGATCTCCCCGACTGGGGAGTTCGGCGTGTACGACCTGTCCGTGTCCGGTCCAGCACCTGGCGCCGAAGTGCGCTGGGTGGTCGATCGGGTCCTCGACTAGTGATCCCGAGGAGCGTGTCCGATGAACGAGATCAAGCGACTTTCACAGGTGGCCAAGCCTTCGCAGGCGGCCAAGCCTTCGCAGGCGGCCAAGCCATCGCAGGCGGCCAAGCCTTCGCAGGCGGCCAGGCCATCGCAAGGAGCGGTGCTGCCTGCCGACGAACTGCTCGCCGCATCGCGGCGCAGCCTTGCCGAGGCGAGCGTGGCCAGTACCTCTGCCGAGCGCTATGCCGCGGCACACCTCGGCGCACTGCGTGCGGCCGCGGCCGTGCTCGCGGAGCGAGGCAAGCCTGCGCGTCGGCGTGGCCGAGTGCTCAGCGTGTGGGCGGTACTGCCCCAGGTGGCGCCCGAGCTCGCTGAATGGGCACAGTTCTTCGCGGCGGGCGCCCGCAAGCGCCAGGCTGCCGAAGCGGGCATCGCGTGTGTCAGCCATCGCGAAGCGGATGACCTGGTCCGCGATGCCGACACCTTCGTTGCCCGCGTCGCGCACCTGCTCGGCCGTGCATACCAGCCTGCGCTCGGCCACGTGCTCCTGCACGTGGGCTGAGCGCGCACCGATTCTGCCTTCCTGCCATGTCGTCGCGTCCTCGCGCAGCCATGCCTTCGTTCGGGTCGCGCTCCTCGCGCATCCGTCCCTTCGCCCACCTGCAGGCCGTGTCCGGCTACTCGCTGCAGTACGGAACGGCCACTCCGCAGGCACTCGCCGCACGTGCTGCAGAGTTGGGCATGCCGATCATGGGCCTGACCGACCGTGATGGCCTGTACGGCGCCGTGCAGTGGGCGATGGCGTGCACGCAGGCCGGGGTGCGGCCCGTCATCGGCGTCGATCTTGCCGTCCAGCCCACGCATCCCGACCTGCCGGGCCAGTCGCCTGCGGCTGCTGCGCGGTCGACCGGATCTGGCCGTTCCGCTCGGCGCACGCCAGCGCACGGTGGCACCTGGATCGATGAGTCCCTGCCGCGGGCGCTGTTCCTCGCGGCCGGTGCGCGCGGCTGGGCGTCGCTGTGCCGCCTGGTGTCTGCCGCGCACGGCGAGCATGCCGAGCGAGGCCAGCCCTGGCTCACCTGGGAGGCGATGTCCGAGCACCACGAGGGCGTCGTTGCGCTCTTGACCCCCCAGTCCGAGCTCGGTCGCGTCATGGCGGGCAACCGGGAGTACCTGGCCGAGCGGGTCGTGCGTCCCTGGCGCGCGATCTTCGACCGGTACCTGGGCATTGCGGTGACCACGCATCGCGAGCCCGGCTCGACCCAGGCGGCGGCGGCCACCGTGCGCTGGGCACGCAGCATGCGCATGCCGGTGGTCCTCACGCAGGCGGTGCGCTACCTGGAGTCCGCCGACTCCAGGGTGGCCGATGTCCTGGACTCCGCTCGCCAGTTGGTGCCATTGCGCTCGCGGCATATCTCCCCAGGCAATGGCGAGGCCTACCTGAAGAGCGCGATCGAGATGGGGGCGATCGCAGACGAGATCGCGCAGGCAGCAGGGGAGCGCACGGGCGATCGCCTGCTTGCCGACACCTGGCGGCTGGCCGAGTACTGCGTGGTCGACCCAGGGCGCGACCTGGGCATCGGAGAGGTGTTCGTGCCCGAGCTCGACGTGCTCGTCGGGCGGCCGGTGCCGAAGGAGTCGGCCGTCGCCGAGGCCGATGCGCTGCTGCGCTCGCGGTGCGAGCGCGAGATCCCCGGGCGGTACGGCACGTCCGCCTTGCGCCGCCAGGCCCGCGAGCGACTTGCCGACGAGCTGTCCGCCATCGAGCAGCTCGGCTTCTCCGGCTATTTCCTCACCGTCGCCGAGGTGGTCGACCTCATTCGCGCGCGCGGGGTGCGCGTGGCAGCACGCGGCTCCGGAGCAGGCAGCCTCGTCAATCACCTGCTCGGCATCAGCGGTGTCGACCCGATCCGCCATGACTTGCTGATGGAGCGCTTCTTGTCCCCGTTGCGCCGGGTGCTGCCCGACATCGACATCGACGTCGAGTCCGCGCGCCGCGAGGAGATCTACGAGTGGATCTTCGAGCGCTTCGGCAGGCAGCGCACGGCGTGCGTGTCGATGATGGAGACCTATCGCGTGCGTCACGCGGTGCGCGATGTCGGCTTCGCGCTCGGCATGCCTGCCGGCGAGATCGATGCGCTCGCGAAGTCCTTCCCGCACATCCGCGCCCGCGATGCGCGCAATGCGCTGGGCGAGCTTCCCGAACTGCGCACGAGCGGCTTCGGCCGGCTCGCGGCGGCAGGCCGCCTCGATGCCTTCCTCGACCTTGTCGAGGCGCTCGACGGCCTTCCTCGCCATGTCGCCCTGCATCCGTGCGGGGTACTGCTCTCCGACACCACGTTGCTCGACCGCACGCCCGTTGAGCGCAGCGCGGCGGGCTTCCCGATGAGCCACTTCGACAAGGACGACGTCGAGCGCATGGGGCTGCTCAAGCTCGATGTGCTCGGCGTGCGGATGCAGTCGGCCATGGCACATGCACTCGACGAGATCGAGCGCATCGAAGGCGAGCGCATCGAGCTCGACGAACGCGAGCTCGGCGATCACGACACCTTCGAGCTGATCCGCTCCACGCGCACCCTCGGCTGCTTCCAGATCGAGTCACCGGGCCAGCGCGAGCTGCTCGGCAAGTTCGCGCCGCAGACCTTCGGCGACATCATCATCGACATCTCGCTGTTTCGCCCAGGGCCGGTGAAGTCCGACATGGTCACGCCGTTCCTGCGCGCACGGCAGGGCTGGAGCGAGCCGGCCTACATCCACCCCGACCTCGAGCCGGCACTCGCCGAGACCTATGGCGTGGTCGTGTTCCACGAGCAGGTCCTGCGCATCGTCGCCGTGATGACCGGGTGCTCGCTCGCCCATGCCGACGAAGTGCGCCGGTCGCTGGGCTCCCCGGAGGGGCAGGACGACATCCGTGCCTGGTTCTATCCCGCGGCCGTGCGGCGCGGCTACGAGCTCGGCATCATCGACCGTGCGTGGGAGGTGCTGCGCGCCTTCGCCTCCTTCGGCTTCTGCAAGGCGCATGCCGCTGCTTTCGCGCTGCCGACCTACCAGTCGGCGTGGCTGAAGGCCCATCACCCGGCGGCCTTCTACGCAGGCGTTCTCACGCATGACCCGGGCATGTATCCCAAGCGGCTGCTGCTCGACGATGCGCGCCTGCACGGCGTGCCCGTGCTCGGCCTCGACATCAATGCCTCAGGCGATGCCTATCGGGTAGAGCCGGATGCCGAGGGGCGCCTGGGCATCCGCGTCCCGCTGAGCGAGGTGTCGGGCATCAACGACAGCGAGGTCGAACGGCTGTTGCGCGGCCAGCCCTACTCCTCGCTCTCCGATGCCTGGCAGCGCGGAGGCCCGACCCGGGTCACGGCGGAGCGGCTGATCGTCACGGGTGCCTTCGATGCGATGTACCGCCTCGATGTCCCGGCCGCTGCTCGGCGGCGCGGTGCGCTCACGCGCCGCGACCTGCTCTTGCAGGTGGCCGACCTCGAGCGCCTCACCCGGGGCATGGCACGCACGATTGCCCGGCCCGAGCATGAGCAGATGTCCCTCGGCCTGGTCGACTTCGCGAGCGCTGACGCGACCCCGGCATCGGGCTTGCCGGAGATGTCCGATGCCGACCGGGTGAAGGCCGAGCTCGAAGTCCTCGGCCTCGATGTCAGCCGCCATGTCATCGACTTCTATTCCGACCTGCTCGCCGCGCTGGGGTCTGCCGGCGTGCCGCTGGTGCGCTCCCGCGACCTGCTCAAGCACCGCTCGCAGTCCGAGCTCTTCGTCGCGGGGGTCAAGGTCGCGACCCAGACGCCGCCGGTGCGCAGCGGCCGTCGCGTCATCTTCCTCACCCTCGACGACTCCACCGGCCCGGTCGATGCGGCTCTCTTCGACGACGTGCAGGAGCCCTATGCCAGCACGGTCTTCGGGTCCTGGCTCCTGCTCGCGCGTGGGGTCATGCGGCGTACCGGCCCGCGCGGGGTCTCCGTGCGCGCCACCGGCTGCTGGGAGCTCGGCACGCTGCGCCGGCTGTGGCTCGATTCCGGCATCGATGCGGTCACCGCGCTGCTGGCCGATTCGCCCGGCCCGCGCGAGGAGACCGTCGAGGAGAAACGCCGGGTGCTCGTGCATGCCAGCGGCTTCCGGCAGTCGCCCTATGCCGACATCGTCCCGGCCGGCTCGCTCGGCGTTCCTGCGGCGGTGGCTGCAGCAGGGCAGGAGCCGCCGTCGAAGCTGTGGCACAGCAGCCCGGGGAGCAGCGGGTGGTAAGCCGCATCGGGGGAGCAGGATGAGCGCATGAGTCGCAGCCAGGTCCGCCGGCCCACGGGCCGCATCGGCTTCGGTGACGACGACACCGGCTGCACGATCGTGCATGTCGACATGGATGCCTTCTACGCCTCGGTGTCCTTGCGCACGCGACCCGAACTGCAGGGCAAGCCGGTCATCGTGGGCGGCCTCGGCAATCGCGGTGTCGTGCTGTCGGCCACCTATGAAGCGCGCGAGCTCGGCATCCACTCGGCGATGCCGATGTCGCGTGCGCAGCGCATGGCACCGCACGCGGTCGTCATCGAGCCCGATCATCGGCTGTACTCCGAGGTCAGCCGCAACGTCATGGAGCTGTTCGCTTCCATCACGCCGCTCGTGGAGCCCTTGAGCCTCGACGAGGCCTTCCTCGACGTGGCTGGTGCGGTGCGGCGCATGGGGCGTCCGGTCGCGATCGCCGAGACCATTCGCGCTCGCGTCTATGACGAGCAGGGCATCACCTGCTCGGTGGGCGTGGCGACCACGAAGTTCGTCGCCAAGCTGGCCTCGACCCGTGCCAAGCCAGACGGCATGCTGCTCGTGCCAGGTGACCGGGTCATCGACTTCCTGCATCCGCTGCCGGTAGGCGCGCTGTGGGGTGTCGGCGAGCGCACCGAGGAGCAGCTGACTCGCCTGGGCCTGCGCACGGTGGCCGACCTCGCGAATACCCCCGTTGCCACTGTGCAGCGTGCGCTCGGCCCGGCCCAGGGCAAGCACCTGCACGACCTCGCGTGGGGGCGCGACAGCCGACGTGTCTCCCCGCATGAGCCGGACAAGAGCATCGGCAACGAGGAGACCTTCGCGCACGACATCGACGACCCGGCGGTCATCCAGGCCCACCTCCTGCAGCTCTCCGACAAGGTTGCCGGGCGCCTGCGCACGGCGGGCTATGTCGGGCGCACCATCAGCATCAAGGTCCGGTTCTCGGATTTCACCACCATCACCCGGTCGAAGACCCTCAAGGTGCCCACGGACGTGGGGAAGGAGGTCTACGACGTCGCACGAGGCCTGTATGACTCGCTTGGCCTGGAGCGGGTGCGGATCCGCCTGGTAGGCGTCCGGGTCGAGGGCCTGGCCGATGCCGAGTCCGCGCCGCAGCAGCTCATGCTGGGCGAGGAGGAGAACGGCCGTCGCGATGCCGAGGTGGCCGTCGATGCCCTGCGGGCCCGGTTCGGCCGCGATGCCGTGCGTCCGGCACGCCTGGTGGGGCCCGCGGAAGACGCTCCCTGACGGCACTTGACCGGTGCTTGACCGGTGCTTGACCGTCAACTGGCGGGTAGGGGTGTCGCTCGAGCGCGGTTCGTGCCTATCCTTGGGGCAGCAGGAGCGTCCGGGGCGACCCGGCTGGCAGAAGAGAGGGGGTGTACGGCATGCCGCTTTCCGAGCACGAGCAACGAATGCTCGAGCAGATGGAGCGGGCCCTGTACGCCGAGGACCCCAAGTTCGCCACGAGCCTGCGCTCAGCCTCGGGTGCCCGCGCTGCGCGCGGCCGCGCCGCCCTCGGGGTGATGGCTTTCCTCGCCGGCCTTGGCCTGCTCGTGGCAGGCGTGGCCGCCGATCTCGCGGCCCTGGGCGTCGCCGGCTTCCTGGCGATGCTGGTCGGCTCGGTCATCGTCTACTCCGCCTTCACCGCGCCTGCTCCTGCGGCCGCTGAAGAGGGCGCCGCCCCCACCTCGCCGGAAGCGTCCAAGGGCGGCCCGGGCTTCATGGACAAGATGGAAGACCGTTGGCGCAAGCGCTCCGACGGCGACGCCTGACCTCCCAGCCCGTAGATCGCAGCGTCCTGGCGCATTCGCACAGTCCTGGCGCATTCGCACAGTCCTGGCACTGTCGGGGCGTCCCGCCGCTGGCGGTGATGTGACGCACCCGATATCGCGTCCCGGCCCCTTCCGCGGCAGGATCAGGCCATGACGCAATCGCCCAAAGTCGTTCCCGCCCAGCTCGGCCGCTTCTTCGAGGACTTCGAGGTCGGCACCGTCTACCAGCACCCGTTCGGCCGCACCATCTCCGAGGCAGACTCCACCTGGTTCACGCAGCTCACCTGCAACACGAACCAGAACCACTTCAACGCGCACCTGGCGCAGTCGAACCCCATCACCGGCGGCCGCATCATCGTGAACTCGGGACTGACCGTTGCCCTCGTGCTCGGCCTGTCGGTCATCGACATGAGCCAGAACGCCGTGGCCAACCTCGGCTGGACCGACATCAAGCTCACCCACCCGGTCTACATCGGCGACACCATCTACGCCGAGTCGATCTGCCTCGACAAGCGCGAGTCGGGCTCGCGGCCGGAGATGGGCATCATCAAGATGAAGACCCGTGGCCTGAACCAGGACGGCGACGAGATCGTGTCGTGGTACCGCTCGGTGATGATCCCCAAGCGCACCAGCGGCATCGGCCAGGACTACTTCCCGCAGGCCAAGACCGGCCCGCTGGAGATGCCCGCGGAGTAGCGCTGCGGGCGCTCACGGCATGATGGCGCCGTGGAGCACGAGCGCGAGGCCGCATGGCTGCCGGTGCCTGGCGAGGTCGTCCTCGTCACGCGCCCGGCCCATGACGCCGACGCGCATCCTCGCCCGCACCCGATCGAGACCCTGCGCGAGATCCTCGGCAGCACGGTTGGCCAGGCGGCCTACACCGCCACCACCTTGGCCTCGCTGGTGCAGCAGACCGTCACCTACACGGTCTCGTCCACGGTCAATGCCGTCCTCGACCGCACCGTGCCGGCAGTCACCGATGCCATCATCGCGCGCATCGACCTGACCGAGCTCGTTCTCGACCAGGTCGACCTGCGGCCCATCGTCCTGCGCGCCCTCGACGAGATCGACCTCACTGCCATCGTGCTCGATCGCGTCGACATCAATGCGATCGTCGCGGCAGCCGACATCGAGGACATCATCGATCGCGTGCCGATCGTGCCGATCGCCAACTACGTGATCGACGAGATCGACCTCCCGCAGATCATCCGCCAGTCCACGGGCGGCATCGCCACGGAGGCCATCAACGCCACGCGCGTGCAGGGCGTCGGCGCCGACCAGTTCATCGCGCACCTCGCCGACCGGATCCTGCACCGGCGCAAGCCGCGCGACCTCGATGCGCCCGGCGATCCCGAGTCCTTGCTGGCCGAGGTCTCCGCGCAGGCCCAGTCGGTTCCCGAGCGTGAGGACGTCGACTACACATGACCACCTTCCGCGAGTACCTGGACCGCACGGCGAACGCGAACGCCGCGGTCTCGCGCCCGACGCCGATGCCGGCGGGCGCACGCGCGCTGCAGGGCGAGCGGGCCGGATTCGTCACGCGCGTCGTCGCGGCCGCCATCGATGCGCTGCTGATCTTCGTCATCGTGCTCGCGACCGTCGCTGCGCTGTGGATGCTGTCGTTCCTGATCAACCCGGTGTCGGGCGCGACCCCGGTGGTCGAGGAGAACGCGCGCCGGGTCCCGCCCGTCCTCGTGATGATCTTCTATGGCTACTTCCTGAACTGGCTCTACTGGACCATCACGTGGGCCACGTCGGGCCGCACCGTGGGCAACCTGATCATGGGCATTCGGGTGATCGACCGGCACGGCAACCACCTCGGCTGGTTCGTTGCGGCCGTGCGCTCGGCCTTCTGCACGGTCTTCCCACTCGGCCTGCTGTGGGCAGTCGTCAGCAATTCCAACCGATCCGTGCAGGACGTCGTGCTCCGCACGAGCGTCATCTACGACTGGGTCGTCGGCCTGCCGACCCTGTCGGAGATCTTCAAGCGCACGCTGATCCCGGCGCGGCCGAAGGCGCCAGCCGACTCGTCAGCCGCGAACTGACGTACCGTGGGCGCATGAGACGCCTGTCGCGCACCATCGTCACCGCCGTATCCGCCGCCGCCCTCGCCGTCGCCATCCCCGCTGCCCTCGCCGCTGCGCCCGCCCAGGCGGCCGACGACGGCTTCCAGGCCACGGCCGATACCTGGTTCGACGCTGCGGCCGGCCTGGGAACTGCCGGTTCGCTGTGGATCCCGACCCAGGCGTACGGAATGAAGTTGCGCGGGCCGATCGACATCGGCGCCTTCGGACTGCAGTTCGCGGGCGGTGAGGTGACTGCAGGGGAGACGACCGCAGCCGGCCAGTACGGCACGGCCAGGCGCGGCTTCGACCTCATGGAGAAGTGGGCCAACACCGCGTGGGCCGCCGACCCGGCACCGGACATCCGCAGCGCGCCTGTGGCAACCGTCAAGATCAAGCTCGGCGAGCCTGCGCAGAAGACGACGGTCAAGGTCACGGTTGCCGCCAACTGCTATCCCTACGACCCGAAGCACCCCAAGCCCGTGCCCGCGACCTTCCGCTGCACGCGCGAGGATGTGCAGAAGTTCGGCGGTACCTTGACGATGACTGCCAGGCCGGCCTCGACCATGACCGAGCCAGGCCGCACCACCGTCGTCATCGACTCGGCCGGCATGACCTACGACGAGCTCCTCGGCGTCGCCCGCGGGCTGCGCCAGGTGTCCGGATTCGAGGAAGCGGCTTCGGCCCAGGCGAAGTACGTCTGCCAGGCGATGATCGACCGGAAGATGACGCAGGCTCAGGCGTCGGCGTACGCGCTCGACAACGGCTTCACGACGCGCATCGGCTCTATCGACGGAGTCGGGCAGGCAGTCACGATGGACTACTCGCCCTCGCGCATGACGCTCTCGCTCGTGGCCGGCGTCGTCACGGCCTGTCCGGCCGGCTGACGCCTGCGCGCACGACGCACTAGCCACGCTGCCAGCGGTACGAGGATGATCAGGGCGATCACGAGGAACGGCAGCACGAAGCCAAGGGCCGTCAGGGAGATCTTGGCGAGCGCGACAAGCGCTGACCAGCCGCTGGCCAGGCCCGACACGAACCCGGGCACTTCGACGTCCGCGATCGTGGTCGTCGGCAGGAGCGTAATCGTCATGGTCGACATGGCGACCTGAGATGACAGCCAGGTGCGCTGGGCGACGAGGGAGTCCAGCTCGGCCTGACGCTGGGCCAGCTGAGTCTCGATGGCCAGCAGGTCGTCGATCTTCGTCGCCTGTGCCATGAGGTCGTTCATCTTCGCGATGCTGGCCTTGAGTGCCGCGATGCGCGCGTCGAGATCGACCCCCTGCTGGGTGACGTCCTGCGCCGACACGCTGAGGCCTTGCACGGTGCCCAGTTCCGACACCTCCGCGATGAACGCATCGAGCTTGTCCGCAGGCACCTGCGCGGTGATCGTCGCGCTGTCGATCGACTGCGAGTCGCTTCCGCCCGTCGACTGATCCTCTGCCGACACGACACCGCCGTTGGAGGCGATGATGCGGTGCACGTCGGCGATGGACGTGCCGACGCTCTCGACGTTCATGGTCATGTAGCCGGTGCGGATGATCTCGCGACCGTCCGGCGCGACCTGGCTGGCTGCGCCTTGCTTGCCGTCCATCGGCATGGTGCCGGCAGCCGTGTCAGTCACCATCATGTCGGGGGCAGGGGCCTCGGCGACCGCAGCTGCTCCCTCGACGGATGCCGAATCGCCTGTAGTGCCGCTGCCAGCGCACCCGCCGAGCAGTGCTGCGCCGGCGAGAAGTGCGGCCGCGAGTGCGGCGGTCGTGCGAATGCGTGTCATGGCAGTAGCCTCCTCGCTGATGATGACGCGACATGGCGTGCGGGGGTTTCTCGCCGCAGGTCACGATTGGGTGACGGCAGGGGAGGTCGGCGATGGTCGTTCTCGGTGAACCGTTCGCCGACGCCGTCCGCTATGCCTGCGGGGTGCACGCGCAGCAGGCACGCAAGGGCACCGATATCCCATACGCGGCGCACCTGCTCGCGGTCGCCTCCCTCGTGCTCGAGGCCGGCGGCGACGAGGACCTCGCGATCGCAGCATTGCTCCACGATGCGGCTGAGGACCACGGGGGAGAGGAGCGCCTTGCCGACATCGAGGCCCGCTTCGGGCCGCGCGTGGCGGGAATCGTCCGTGCCTGCAGCGACTCACTCGAGCCCGAGGGGGCTGACAAGCGCGACTGGGAGTCGCGCAAGCGCGACCACCTCGCCCACCTGGCCCGCGCAGACGACGACACGCTCCTGGTGTGGTTCGCCGACAAGGCCCACAATGCGCGCTCGATCGTCACCGACCTGGACGCTCTCGGGCCGGCCGCCATGGCGAAGTTCAACGCAGCGCCGGATCGGATCCTGTGGTACTACCGGGCGAATGCGGAGCTGGCAGCGGATCGAGGGGTTCCCGACGCACTAGTCGTGCCGCTGCAGTCGTCGATCGCGACGATGGAGGAGTTCATCCGTCCCGGCGGCTGAGGCTCACCAGGTGCAGTCGCTGCGTCGCGCGCGTGCAGGCCACGTAGGCATCGGACCCGCGGATTCCCTGCTTCGCGACTAGGTCGGGCTCGATCACGAACACGTGGTCGAATTCGAGCCCCTTCGACTGGCGGGCGGTGATGACGGCGATCGGCGCGTCGAGGGCATCATCGCCAGCGCCGAAGGCATCCGACGACAGCACGAGTGAGCGGATCAGCTGATCGGCAAGGGAATCGGGGACGATCACGCCGACGCGTCCGTCCATCCGCGCGGGATCATCGCCGTGGGCATGCTCGAGGACGTCGGCCGACAATGCTTCCGAGCTGGTCGTGAGCAGTTCGGTGGGGCTGCCGTCGCGGATCGGATGCAGCGCCGGCGCGCTGCCTCCCGCCGCCATCAGCATGTCAGTCGCCGTGTCCGCGGTCTGCTTGGTGATGCGGTACGTGACCGTCAGCACGTGCAGGTCGATGCGGTCGCCGGCCCAGTCGAGCGCTTCCTCCCACGTCCGCGGCGCAGCAGGGTGCGAGGCCTGCTGCAGGTCGCCCACGACAGTCAGGCTCTTGCGGGCGCTGCGGCGAGAAAGTGCGCGCCAGGCCATGCGCGAGAGGTCCTGTGCCTCATCGACCACGACATGGCCGTAGACCCACGTTCGGTCGGAGAGCGCGCGCTCTGCCACGGGCACGCGTGCGCGAACCGCATGCGGGTCGTAGGCGACCAGTTCCTCCGGGTCGTCCTCATGTCGTGACGAGGAGCCGGCGCTCGGCCGCGACCACTCGCCCAGTCGCTCGGCCGCCTCGTCCAGCAAGGGGACGTCGTCGACGGTCCAGGGCGAGCCGGCCGGGCGCAGAAGCGCGGCTTGCTGGGCCGGCGAGAGGATGCCGTGGGCCGCCATGGCCAGCTCGGCAGGATCCGAGAGAAGTCGGTCGATCAGCGCCTGAGGTGCGATCGGCAGCCACATGAGGTTCAGGGTGCGACGCACGTGGAGGTCGTCGACGATCTCGCTCACCATGTCGACCCGAACGTCTGGGTCGCCCGGGTCGAACTGGCGCCGACGCGCCCGGTCTCGGGCGAGGAAGTCGAGGACCTTGCGCAGGAACGGCTCGCGATTGGCATGGAAGGGCGCGCGGCGCGGCAGCTGCCGGCGTGCCTGTGCCAGCTGGTCAGCAGTGACAGCTACGGTCGAGCCGTCCTCGAGGGTGATCGATACGTCGTGGTCGGGGATGCGAATGCGGGCCTCCACGGCACGCTGGATCACGCGGGCCATGGCCAGGTTGCCCTTGATCGCCGCGACTTCCGGCGGGTCGAAGGCGGTGGCACTGATGCCCGGCATCAACTGGCCGGGAGTCAGTAGCACGACATCGGTCTCGCCCAGGCTCGGCAGGACCTGGTCGATGTAGCGCAGGAACGTGGTGGACGGGCCGACCACGAGCACGCCGTCCTTCGCCAGCCTCTCGCGGTGCGTGTACAGCAGCCAGGCGGCACGGTGGAGTGCGACCACGGTCTTCCCGGTGCCGGGGCCGCCCTGCACGACCGTGACGCGGTTCATCGGACTGCGGATGATGCGGTCCTGGTCGGCCGCGATCGTGGCGATGATGTCGTTCATCCGGCCGTCGCGCGGTGCGTCGACTGCCGCCGCCGCTGCATCATTCGACGTCGCCATCGGGTTCGACAGGTCTTCGTCCTCGATATGCGTCACCGTGCGATCACGGGTGATGATGCGCCGCCGTCGCGTGACGCCCATCGGGTCGACAGTCGTCGCCTGGTAGAAGCCAGCGGCGTTGGGGGCACGCCAGTCGATCAGCACCGGGTCGCCAGCGTCATCGCGCAGGCCAATGCGGCCGATGTGGTGCGAGTCGCCTGAGCCGAGGTCGACCCGGCCGAAGCACAGCCGGGTGCGCGCCGCCCGTGCACTGGCCTCCTGCTGCGCGAGCGAGTCGAACAGGGCCTGGCGCTCGAGGAGGTCCTGGGCGGTCCCGGTGCTCGCCGCCGACGCGACGGAGGTCATGCGCGAGCCGAGGTGGGCCTCGAGCGCGCCGAGACGCTCATAGCACTCGTCGACGACGAGCTGCTCCTCGGCGATCGGATCCACGTGCCTTGCTCCCAGTGCCTGGTAGTTCGCGCTGCTGCCTTTCGGGCAGTCGAGTCTGCCATGGCCCTGTGTACGCGCGAGCAGCATCCCCGCCGGCCGCAGCCAAGGGGTCCGCCAGCGTGCGGTCGCCCCACCGATTCCGTGAACTGGTTCCTGGCTACGGCCGCGGCCAGGTGAAGGTCACCTTCTGGCCGTCTCGCTCGACAACGGGCGGGGTATCGATGTCCGGGTCGACGACTCCCATGCGGACAAGTAGCTCATAGACGCCGACTTCAAGGGCTGCGGCGAGTGGCTCGAGCGCGTCGACTCGGGGATGCTGCACCTGGCGGAAGATGCGCGACAGGTTGCCCTTGTCCGAGCCGCACCTGTCCGCGAGGGCCTGGAGCGAGGGAATGCCGAGTGCTGTCATGCGAGAACGGAGCCACGCCTGGCTCTGCTCAGGGGTTGCGTGCATGAATCTCGCTCACTCGTACGGGGCCGGAATTCCAACATTAGGGCACGGTCCGGCCTGTCGCGGGAAGCGCAGGGCAGACGATAGAGTTGCGAAATCGCAACCAGAATTGCCGTGTCCCATTGTTGAAGGACTAGGCGGGCGGGGGAGTGCAATGGCAGTCGAGATCCGCTGGGAATGGTTCGACGAGCCTCAGATGGTTGTCGAGCGCGACGCGAGTGGCATGAGCGTGCGGGTGCACCCTGGCCTGTCCTACGCCCAAGTTGAGCGTGCATGCGCGGAATTGGGAGCCGAGGGGCCCGTTGTGATGGCTGCCTGGCAGCAAGCCTCGAATGCGCAGGGACAAATCGACTAGATCCTCCTTTCGGCCGGTATCGGCGGTAGTGGGTCGAGTGGCGGCCTGCCCGCGCGCCACTTGAGAGTGGGTGTGACTTCCGGGGGCAAGGTGCGTGTCAGGGTGCACGTGGTGTCAGACGCCGGTGTCACTATCAGGGCATGGATTCCCTCGCCTGGATTCTTTCCGTGCTGCTCGCCTTGCTCGTCGGCCTGGGTGCCGGATGGCTCATCGGCAGGCGCGGAGCGTCAAGTAGCAGGCATGCGGACGCAACTTCGGCCTCCTCCGTCCTGGAGATGGAGGCCATGCTCGCGCCCGTGCGCGAGAGCCTCGAGAGCCTGCGTCAGGCAAGCGAGGCAGCAGGGCGCGAACGCGCGGCCGCCGAAGCCGTCCTGACCACTCAGCTGGCCGGAGTGCAGGAGCGGTATCAGGGCCTCGAGGCCTCGACAGCTCAACTTGCTGCTGCGCTGGCCGGCGGCCAGACACGCGGGCAGTGGGGCGAGATGCAGCTCGAGGGCCTGCTCGATCACGCAGGCCTGGTCGAAGGAGTGCACTACCGCAGGCAGGACGTCCGCGAAGGCGGTACCCGGCCCGACGTCGTCGTACTCCTGCCGGGCGGCGGCGAGGTGCTGGTCGATGCGAAGTTCCCCTTCGATGCCTATTGGCAGTCCATGGGGGAGGACGACCCGGCACGGCGTGACGAACTGCTGCGCAAGCACGCTGCCGATGTCATGGCCCGTGCCCGTGAATTGGCAGGCAAGGGCTACTCCGACGTGTCGTCGAGCCCGGACTTCGTGTCGGCCGGAGACGACGGGATCGACTCATCGAGGTCCTCGAGGAGAATGCCGAGGACTTCGTGAAGTCCTTCGT
>CAYFLP010000012.1:1870-3276 GCA_964344045.1 uncultured Bifidobacteriaceae bacterium | reverse complement strand
ACTCCGACGTGTCGTCGAGCCCGGACTTCGTCGTGATGTTCCTGCCGCTCGAGTCCTTGCTGTCCACCTCGCTCCAGGCCGACGGCATGCTGCTCGAGAAGGCCTTCGAGAAGCGGGTCGTGCTCGCAACGCCGACGTCGATGGTCGCGCTGCTGCGCACGATCGGATTCGGCTATCAAAGGCACCTCATGGCGACGAATGCGGAAGAGATCACGCGTGCGGGCGCGGAGATGCTGCGCCGGCTGGCGGTTCTCGTCGAGCACGTCGAGGCAATGCGCAAGGGGCTCGACCAGGCAGTGCGTGGCTACAACTCCTTCGTCGGCAGCTTCGACTCCCAGGCGTTGCGCCAGGCGCGAAGGCTCAGCGAGCTCGGCGTGGAGGCCGCCAGGTCCCTGGACGCGCCAGCACCGATCGATCTCGCACTTCGCGCGTCAGATTCGGCCACTTTGCGCGACACTGCATGACATGAAGGCACTCGCGGTCGTCGTGGCGCTCGCGCTGGTAGTCGTCTATGCCTTGGGCTCGGGCCGTTGGGTGACCACATCGTCCGAGTGGTACCTGTCGTTGCAGCAGCCTGCCTGGCAGCCGCCGCCGTGGGTCTTCGGAGTGGCGTGGGCCTACAACTTCACGGTACTGGCCATAGTCGGCGTGGTCATGGGGCTTCGTGCCGGGCCGCGGGCGACGTGGGCGTTCCTCGCACTGTTCGCCGTGACGGTCGCGCTGGCCATCGCGTGGGCCTACTTGTTCTACGGTCCGCATGCACTCGTTGCCTCGGCGATCTGCCTGACGCTGGCGATGCTGGGCACGGGGGGCGTGGTGGCCATCGCGTGGAGCCAGGGTGCGTGGCTGGGAGCCGTGCTCGTCCCGTACTTCCTCTGGCTGGTCGTAGCGACCTCGCTGTCGTGGGGCTACGTGGCGCTGGTGCCTACGCCGCGATAGGCGCGCCAGGCCATGATCGATCCGGACGACAAGCCCGACATCAGGCTGAACGCACTGGCGAAGGACCCGACCGACAGCAGCGACGCGCATGAGCCAACGCTGCCGATGCTCAGCACGGAGCCCACGCTTGCGATGCTGAGCAGTGAGTTCGTCGAGCCGATGCTCAACATCGAGTTGCGTGACTTGATGCTCAGGCGTGAGGTGCTCACGGAGTCGAGCCTGCCACGGATGTGCTTGTCACGCTCGTCGAGCCGCTGGGCGTCGGGCTGCTGGACGTCGGGCCGCTGGGCGCAGGGTACCTGGCGCAACAAGCTGGCGGCCGGCTTCACCGCCTCGGCGTCGTGGAACGGCGACAAGCACAACACGCTGTACCAGCTGCTCACGCTGGCGCTGCAGCACGGCATGGTGTGGGTCGGGCTCGGCCTGCCGCCGGGCTTCAACAGTTCCACGGGATCGCAGGACGACCT
>CAYFLP010000012.1:0-1860 GCA_964344045.1 uncultured Bifidobacteriaceae bacterium | reverse complement strand
TGCTGTCGGGGTGGGAGGCACGGTGAGCGGCTTGACGGTGGCGGGACGCTTCTTGTCGAGCAGCACGATCCACGACTGGCCTGGCTTGAAAGGCATCACGCTGCCGTCGGGGAGCGTGTAGATCGTGGGCGAGGCTGCGTCGGGCCTGCTCCAGGTGACGTCGTAGGCCAGGCCATCGCGCATCACGACCGCCTTGCCCTCGCCGATGACGTGCGCGTGCGGGGTATTGCCGCCGCCCTTGTCGTAGAAGGGCGATACGGACTGCTTCACGTACTGGATCACGACAGTTGCAGCGTTCTGCCCCTTGTCCGATCCCTCTGATTCGGCATGCCGGTCGTTCAAGGTGACCTCGTAGAGGCCGGTGCCCTTGTTGAAGTCGAAGCCGGCGCTCGCATAGCCCCACCTCATGGTCGCGTGCTTGGCGACCAGGCCACCCGTCGGCGGGGTGTCGCTGAACTGCAGGCCGATGTCGGTGGAGTCGCTTGCCTTGGGTGCGCGTTCGAGGCCCACGCGTCCGTCGAAGAAGTAGTTGTATGGCGCATAGCGACTGCTGTCGCGGGAGTAGCCCTCAGCGCCGAAGCGAGGGGACACGTCATGAATGGATGCGCTGTCGAGGACCGGGAACATCTTGTGCTGCGCTCCGGAGTATGCGAATGCCGGCTTGCCGAACATCGGCACGATGTCGACGTCGGTGATGCGAGCCGACCTGACAGGGCCGATGCGCTTGGGGATATGGCTGCTGAAGACGGCGGCGATGCGCGTGATTCCGTACTCGACCTCTTCCAGGAACACGATGTCGGCCTTGTCGAGCCCGGCATGGGGCTGCGCGTTGTGCGTGTTGTCGAGCTTGACGATGAGCACCGGGCCCGGGCCGTCGTAGGGCAGGCCGGTCAGGGGCGAGAGCAGCTGCGGAGTGGGCGTCGGAGTCGCTGTCGCGGTGGCGGATGGCGTCGGGGTTGCCGCAGGGGAAGCCGTGGGGCTCGCAGTGGCGCTCGGGGATGCAGTCGCGCTGGGTGCGGGTGCCGGCTGGGGCGCCTGAGCGCATCCCGCGGCGACGGACGCGAATGCGGTGACGGTGGCAGCGGCCGCGATCAACCGCGCGCTTCGGGGGAGGGCGCTCACCGGCCCAATGTAGGCGTGGAGGCGGGTTGGCCAGTGGGTTCGCCACGCCCCTGGAGGGCCAGGCTTGCCAGGTAGAGCAGGCCACAGGCGGTCAGGGGCCCGGTCATCGCACTGACCGAGGTAGTCGGCGAGTCGATTGCCATGCCGACGGTGAGGCCCGCGGCCAGCACGGGCAGGAGGCCGACGAGGAGCAGTGCCGTGGCTGCCCGTCCAGGCCGTGTGCGGCCCCAGGCCGCGAGCGGGATCCCGACCACCAGGGCAACTGCAGGGATCAGCGGGCCGTGCGCATCCATCCATGCGCCGACCTGCTGGGGCGCGAGTAGCCACCAGGCACAGGACGCTGCCACGAGAGCCGTACTTGCCCAGGCCCAGGGCTCGAAGGTCCGTGGGCCAAGCCAGGCCCAGGTGGTGCCGAGAAGCAGGGGCAGCGCGAAAGCAGCTGCGATCGCAAGGCCCATGACGCCACCGGGATCGGCGAGGGCCTCCCCGGCCAGCATCACGGCCATCAGGCCGCCGAAGCCCAGGGCGAGGTAGCAGGCCACTGTCGCGCAGAAGGCGGCCACCTTGGCCTGGTTGCGCACAGCCAGGGCGTAACCGCCGACGATGAGGGCGGCGGCCAGCAGGACGGGCACCAGGCCCAGGAGGCCCATGGCTTCAGGGTGTTCCTTCCGAGGCGATCCGGCCAGGGCCTTCAGCCCCGTCCTAGTTCCCCCTTCCTCCCCCCATGCGCCCGTACCC
>CAYFLP010000011.1:18798-22971 GCA_964344045.1 uncultured Bifidobacteriaceae bacterium | reverse complement strand
AAGGACGCCATCAACGAGGCCATGCGCGACTGGGTGTCGAGCGTCGACACCACGCACTACCTGCTCGGGACAGTCACCGGCCCGGCGCCCTTCCCGTCGATGGTGCGGTACTTCCACGAGGTGATCGGGCGCGAGGCGCGCGCTCAGATCCTCGAAGCCGAGGGCCGCCTCCCCGATGCCGTCGTAGCCTGCGTAGGCGGCGGTTCGAACGCGATCGGCCTGTTCAGTGCGTTCCTCGGCGACGAATCCGTGCTCGTGCGCGGGTACGAGGCCGGGGGAGAGGGCATCGAGACCGGCCGCCATGCCTCGCGCTTCAGCACGGGCGCACCGGGGGTCCTGCACGGCGCCCGCACCTACGTGATGCAGGACGAGTGGGGGCAGACGATGCCGTCGCACTCGATCTCCGCCGGCATGGACTACCCCGGCGTCGGACCCGAGCACGCCTACCTCCACGACACTGGCCGGGCCGTCTACGAGCCGGTCAACGACGACGAGGCGATGGCTGCCTTCGCGGCCCTCTCGCGCACCGAGGGCATCCTTCCCGCTATCGAGAGCGCGCATGCGCTCGCCGGCGCCATGCGACTGGGCCAGCAGCTCGGCGAGGGCGCGGTCATCATCGTGAACCTGAGCGGCCGTGGCGACAAGGACGTCCAGACGGCGGCCAGGTACTTCGGGCTCGACGCCGGGGGCATGCCGTGAGCTCCCGCCTGGAGCAGGCCTTCGCCCGAGCGCGAGAGGAAGGCCGCGCTGCCCTCATCGGCTACCTTCCTGCCGGCTTCCCCGATGCCGACCGGTCGGTCGAGCTCATCACGGCGATCGTCGATGCTGGCGTCGACATCGTCGAAGTGGGCCTGCCGTACTCCGATCCGCTCATGGACGGCCCCGACATCCAGGCAGCCGTCGACCTGGCCCTGCGCGAGGGCACGACTACCGACGTGGTGCTCGATGTCGTCGAGCGCGTGAGCGCGGCCGGCGTCACGGCCGTCGTCATGTCCTACTGGAATCCCATCGAGCGCTACGGCGTCGAGCGGTTCGCCGCGCGCATGGCCGAGGCCGGCGGCTGCGGGGTCATCACTCCTGACCTCACTCCCGAGGAGGCCGGCCCCTGGATTGCGGCCACCGACGCGCATGGCCTGCACCGGATCTTCCTGGTGGCGCCGTCATCGACGGACGAACGCATCGAGACGGTAGTCGCGAAGACCTCGGGCTTCTTGTACGCCGCGTCCACCATGGGCGTCACGGGCGCGCGCACGCAGGTCAGCACGGCTGCCCCGCTGCTCGTCGAGAGGGCACGCCGCATGACGAGCCTGCCGATCTCGGTCGGACTGGGCGTGTCGACAGGCGAGCAGGCGCGCGATGTAGCCCGCTATGCCGATGGCGTGATCGTCGGCTCCGCGTTCGTGCGCCGCATCCTGCAGGCACCAGATCAGGCCGCGGCCGTCGCATCCGTCCGTGAGCTGGCCGCTGAGCTCGCGGCGGGCGTGCGCGGCAGGTAGCCGGGTCGCAGGCGTGTCAGTCCCGCCTGGCCGTCCGACGTTTTCGCGAGGGATGCGTGCGATCGGGGCGTGAACCGGGGAACCGGTTGATGCGTCCACTTGCCAACGGCCTACGGTGGTGGCCACAGATGCGAGCAGGGAGTGCACATGAGCGAGGCCGACAAGAAGCGCCGACAGGCAGCCGCAGACGCGCGCAATGCCGCTGGGGCAGGCGCGCAGAAGCGCGAGCGCACGATGCGCATCGTCGGCGCATTGACGATTCTTGTCGTCGTCATCGCCATCGTGGGCGTGGCACTCGTAGCGAAGAAGGGCTCGTCGAGCGAGGCATCGTCGTCGTCCGCTACCGCCAGCCCGACAGCCGACACGGCTGCAGCACTTCCGCAGGGAGTCCTCGACTCGTCGGCAGAGCTCGCCTATGGCGTCCCCTACGGCACCGCACCGGCCGATGCTCCCGTGCTGGCGATCTGGGAGGACTTCCAGTGCCCGGCATGCGGCGCGGTGGAGAAGGCCAATGGCCAGGGCATCGCTGATCTCGCGGCCGCAGGCAAGGTGCAGCTGGTGTGGCGTCCGACCACCTTCCTCGACAAGAACCTCGGCAACGACTCGTCCTCGCGTGCTGTCGCAGCCTGGGGCTGCGCAATCGACGCAGGCAAGGCCCGCGAGTACCACGACGCGATCTACGCCAACCAGCCGGAGAAGGAAGGCGACGGGTACACCGACGAGCAGCTGCTCGCCTTCGCCGGCGACGCCGGCATCACAGGCGCGGACCTCGACGGCTTCACGGCATGCGTCAAGGCCGGCACCTACGCCGGGTGGATGGAGAACACGACCAGCGCGTTCTACTCTGCCGGGGTGCAGGGCACTCCGTACGCGACCCTGAACGGCACCGAGGTGCCGATCCAGACGCTGGCCGATGCTGCGGCCCTGGAGAAGCTTGTTGCCGACACCGCAGCGGGCATCGCGCCCTCGGCGGCGGCGTCCGCCTCGCCGAGCGCCTCCTGACCGCCGCCCGGACCTGACGTCGCCGTGATCCCCGCGAGCATTCCCAGCCCCTCGCAGGGGGTGTGGAATCTGGGCCCGCTGCCGATCCGCGCCTATGCGCTGCTGATCATCCTCGGCATCGTCGTCGCGGTCTGGCTCGGCAACCGCCGCTACGTCGAGCGCGGCGGCAAGCCAGGCACGATCACCGACATCGCCATCTGGGCGGTGCCGTTCGGCATCATCGGCGGCCGGCTCTACCACGTCATCACCGACCACCAGCTCTACTTCGGCCCGGGCGGGAGCGGCCTCGCGGGGGCTGTGCGCATCTGGGACGGCGGCCTGGGCATCTGGGGCGCCGTGACCCTGGGCGCCCTGGGCGCCTGGATCGGGGCCCGGCGAGCGGGAGTGCTGCTGCCGCCGGTCGGCGATGCGATCGCGCCCGGCATCGCGCTGGCCCAGGCGATCGGACGCTGGGGCAACTGGTTCAACCAGGAGCTGTTCGGAGCGCCGACCAACGTGCCGTGGGCCCTGGAGATCGACCAGGCCCATCGCCCCGCAGGCTACGAGGCGTTCAGCACCTTCCATCCGACGTTCCTGTACGAGTCGCTGTGGCTCGTGGGAGTCGCGCTCGTGGTGATCTGGGCCGACAAGCGGTTCCAGCTCGGTCATGGCCGGGCCTTCGCGCTGTATGTCCTGCTCTACACCGTGGGCCGGCTGTGGATCGAACTGCTCAGGGTCGACTCGGCGAACACGATCGCCGGACTGCGGCTGAATGTGTGGACCTCGATCCTGGTCGGCCTGGGTGCGCTCGTGTACCTCGTCGTCTCCGCCCGGCTGCGGCCGGGGAGGGAGACCACTCTCACGCGCGTGTAGACTGCGCGGGCCGGGCCAACGTCGTCCCGTCACCAGTTCCATGCAGGGCAGCCCTCCTTGGGGTTGCCTGAGGTGACTTTGAGGACGATTCATGAGCGAGATCAGCATGTCCCGGCAGCCCGGCTCCTACTTCCGCGCTGACCTGCCCGCCGCACAGGGCCTCTACGACCCGTCTCTGGAGAAGGACGCCTGCGGCGTTGCCTTCCTGGCGACGCTCACCGGGATCCCGTCCCACGAGATCGTCTCGCAGGCGCTCACTGCCCTGCGCAACCTCGAGCACCGCGGCGCCTCAGGCGCCGAGCCGGATTCCGGCGATGGTGCCGGCATCCTCACGCAGGTGCCCGATGCCTTCCTGCGCGCCGCGGCGGGCTTCGACCTGCCCGAGGCAGGGGCCTATGCAGTGGGCATCGCGTTCTTGCCCGTGGATGCGGACGAGGCCGCGGCCGCACGCACTGCAGCTGAGGGCATTGCGGTCCAGGAGGGCCTGAAGGTCCTCGGCTGGCGCGAGGTGCCCATCGATGCCAGCAGCGTCGGTGCCACCGCGCGCAGCGTGATGCCTGCGTTCTGGCAGCTGTTCGTGTCGTCGCCTGCCGGGCTGTCGGGCCTGGAGCTCGACCGCCGGGCCTTCCCGCTGCGCAAGCGCATGGAGCACGAGCTCGGCGTCTACGTGGCCTCGCTCTCCTCGCGCACCATCGTCTACAAGGGCATGCTCACGACCGGGCAGCTCGAGCCGTTCTACCCGGACCTGTCGGACGAGCGCTTCGCCTCCGCCCTGGCGCTGGTGCACTCCCGGTTCTCGACCAACACCTTCCCGTCGTGGCCG
>CAYFLP010000011.1:18011-18788 GCA_964344045.1 uncultured Bifidobacteriaceae bacterium | reverse complement strand
ATCTCGCACAACGGCGAGATCAACACGGTCAAGGGCAACCGCAACTGGATGCAGGCCCGCGAGGCGATGCTGACGTCGTCGATGATCCCCGGCGACCTCACCAGGCTGTTCCCGATCTGCACGCCCGGAGGCAGCGACTCGGCTTCGTTCGATGAGGTCCTCGAACTGCTGCACCTCGGCGGCCGCTCGCTCCCGCACTCGGTGCTGATGATGATCCCGGAGGCCTGGGAGAACAACCCGGGCATGGATCCCGCCCGTCGGGCCTTCTACGAGTACCACTCGAACTTCATGGAGCCGTGGGACGGCCCCGCGAACGTGTGCTTCACCGACGGCACCCAGATCGGCGCGGTGCTCGACCGCAATGGCCTGCGCCCGGGCAGGTTCTGGGTGACGGACGACGGCCTGGTCGTGCTCGGCTCGGAGGCGGGCGTCCTCGACATCCCGCAGTCGAAGATCGTGCGCAAGGGACGCCTGCAGCCGGGGCTGATGTTCCTGGTCGACACGGCTGCGGGACGGATCATCGAGGACGACGAGGTCAAGGCCGAGCTGGCGGCCGCCGAGCCCTACGGGGACTGGCTGGCCAATGGCCTCATCCACCTCGACGCCCTGCCCGAGCGCGAGCACATCGTGCACACCCCCTCGTCGGTCGCGCGTCGCCAGCAGACCTTCGGCTACACCGAGGAAGAGCTCCGCATCCTCCTCGAGCCGATGGCCAAGAGCGGTGCCGAGCCGATCGGCTCGAGGAGGATGCGGAGCTCTTCCTCGGTGTAGCCGAAG
>CAYFLP010000011.1:16834-18001 GCA_964344045.1 uncultured Bifidobacteriaceae bacterium | reverse complement strand
CCTCGACGCCATCCGCGAGGAGATCGTCACCTCGCTCTCGAGCATCATCGGGCCGGAGGGCAACCTGCTCGAGGCCGCGCCCGAGCACTGCCGCCAGGTCGTCCTGCCGTTCCCGGTGGTCGACAACGACGAGCTGTCGAAGATCCTGCACATCAATGCCGATGGCAACCTGCCCGGCTTCGCGGGAGCCCGGGTGTCGGGCCTGTACCCGGTGGCGGGCGGGGGTGCCGCCCTCGAGGCGCGCCTGCGCGAGATCTTCCACGAGGTAGATGCGCTGATCCGCCAGGGCAAGCGCTTCATCGTCCTGAGCGATCGCGACAGCGATGCGATCAATGCGCCCATCCCGTCGCTGCTCCTGTGCGCCGCCGTGCACCATCACCTGGTGCGCACCAAGTCGCGCACCATGGTGGGCCTGCTCGTCGAGGCGGGCGACGTGCGCGAGGTGCACCACGTCGCGCTGCTCATCGGCTACGGCGCCGCCGCGGTCAACCCCTACCTCGCGCTGGAGACCGTCGAGGACATGGTCCGGCGCGGCATCATCACCGATGTCACCCCGGAGAAGGCCATGCGCCACCTGGTCAAGGCACTGGGCAAGGGCGTGCTGAAGGTGATGTCGAAGATGGGCGTCTCGACAGTCGCGTCCTATCGCGGTGCGCAGATCTTCGAGGCGGTTGGCCTGTCGCAGGGCCTCATCGATGCCTACTTCACCGGGACTGCCTCGAAGCTCGGTGGCGTGGGCCTGGACGTCCTGGCCGAGGAGGTCGCGCAGCGCCATCGCGTGGCCTACCCGCCGAGCGGCATCGCGCCCGCGCACCGCACGCTCAATGTCGGCGGCGAGTACCAGTGGCGCCGTGAGGGCGAGCCGCACCTGTTCGATCCCGAGACGGTGTTCCGCCTGCAGCACGCCACGCGCAACAAGCGCTACGACATCTTCAAGCAGTACACCAGCCGCGTCGACGAGCAGTCCGAGCGCCTGATGACCTTGCGCGGGCTGTTCGGCTTCAAGGACGGCGAGCGTGCGGCCATCTCGATCGACGAGGTCGAGCCCGTGTCGGACATCGTCAAGCGGTTCTCGACAGGCGCCATGTCGTACGGCTCGATCTCCCAGGAAGCCCATGAGACGCTGGCCATCGCGATGAACCGGCTCGGCGCGAAGTCGAACACCGG
>CAYFLP010000011.1:0-16753 GCA_964344045.1 uncultured Bifidobacteriaceae bacterium | reverse complement strand
AGGATCTCGCCCAGCTGATCCACGACCTGAAGAACGCGAACCCCCAGGCGCGCATCCACGTCAAGCTCGTCTCCGAGGTAGGCGTCGGCACTGTCGCCGCCGGCGTCTCGAAGGCGCACGCCGACGTGGTCCTCATCTCGGGCCACGATGGTGGCACGGGCGCCTCGCCGCTGACGTCGCTCAAGCACGCGGGTGCGCCGTGGGAGCTCGGCCTTGCGGAGGCGCAGCAGACGCTGATCCTCAACGGCCTGCGCGATCGCATCGTGGTGCAGACCGACGGCCAGCTGAAGACCGGCCGCGACGTCGTCATCGCCGCTCTCCTGGGGGCCGAGGAGTACGGCTTCGCAACGGCGCCGCTCGTCGTGAGCGGCTGCATCATGATGCGCGTCTGCCACCTCGACACCTGCCCGGTGGGAGTCGCCACGCAGAACCCCGTCCTGCGCGAGCGCTTCAGCGGGCAGCCGGAGTTCGTAGAGACCTTCTTCGAGTACATCGCCGAGGAGGTGCGCGAGCTGCTCGCCGCACTGGGCTTCCGCACGCTCGACGAGGCGATCGGCCACGCCGAGATGCTCGACGTCGACCGCGCGGTCAAGCACTGGAAGGCTTCCGGCCTCGACCTCTCGCCGATCCTGCACCTGCCGGAGATGGACGAGTCCACTCCGCGCCGGCGCATGATCGACCAGGACCACGGCCTGGCGGCAGCGCTCGACAACGAGCTCATCGCCCTGTGCGAGCCGGCCCTGGCTACCGGCGAGCCGGTGCGCGCGCAGTTCGCGATCCGCAATGTCAATCGCACCGCAGGCACGATGCTCGGCTCGCAGATCACGCGCCGCCACGGCGGCGCAGGACTTCCCGACGGCACCATCGACCTCACCTTCACGGGCTCGGCCGGCCAGTCCTTCGGCGCGTTCATCCCGCAGGGCCTCACCCTGCGCCTCGAGGGCGACGCGAACGACTACGTGGGCAAGGGGCTGTCGGGCGGTCGCATCACGGTGCGCCCGGATCGCGCCTCCACGTTCGTCGCGGCCGACAACATCATCGCCGGCAACGTCATCGGCTACGGCGCGACGGCGGGCGAGCTGTTCATCCGCGGACGCGCGGGGGAGCGCTTCTGCGTCCGCAATTCCGGAGCCACGGCAGTCGTCGAAGGCGTCGGTGACCACGCACTGGAGTACATGACGGGCGGCATCGCCGTCATCCTCGGCTCGACGGGGCGCAATGTCGGTGCGGGCATGTCCGGTGGCATGGCCTTCGTCCTCGACCTCGATCCGGGCCGCGTGAACATGGAGATGGTCGACCTCGACCCGCTGGCCGATGCCGATTCCGAGGCACTGGGCGAGATCGTGCGCCGGCACTTCGAGGAGACCGAATCCGAGGTCGCGCAGGCGCTGCTTGCCGACTGGGCGGCCGCGCGCGGCCGCTTCACCAAGGTGATGCCCAAGGACTACAAGCGGGTCCTGCGGCTTCGAGCGGAAGCCGAGGAGCAGGGTCTCGACCCGCTCGTCGCAGTGATGGGAGGCTGACATGGCTGATCCGAAGGGATTCCTGAACGCAGGTCGCGAGGTGCCCACCCGGCGCCCGGTCGACGTGCGCCTGCTCGACTGGCGTGAGGTCTACGAGCCGTTCGACCGCGATCGCCTCGAGCGCCAGGCAAGCCGCTGCATGGACTGCGGCATCCCGTTCTGCCACAACGGGTGCCCGCTGGGCAACCTCATCCCCGAGTGGAACTCGCTGGTGTGGAAGGAGGACTGGCGCGACGCCATCGAGCGGCTGCACGCCACGAACAACTTCCCGGAGTTCACCGGACGCCTGTGCCCGGCACCGTGCGAGAGCGCCTGCGTGCTGGGCATCAACCAGGATCCGGTCACGATCAAGCAGGTCGAGGTCTCGATCATCGACCGTGCCTGGGACGAGGGCTGGGTCGAGCCGCAGCCGCCGGCGCGGCTGTCGGGGAAGACGGTTGCGGTGATCGGCTCCGGTCCCTCCGGGCTGGCCGCCGCGCAGCAGCTGGCCCGCGCCGGCCACACGGTCGCCGTCTATGAGCGGGCCGACCGGCTCGGCGGCCTCCTGCGCTACGGCATCCCCGAGTTCAAGATGGAAAAGCGCCACCTGGACCGCCGCCTGGGCCAGCTGGAGGCAGAGGGAGTGAAGTTCCGGCCCGGTGTCGAGGTGGGCATCGACATCACGGGCGAGGACCTGCGCTCGCGGTACGACGCCGTCGTCGTGACCATCGGAGCGACGGCATGGCGCGACCTTCCCGTTGCCGGACGCGAGCTCTCCGGCATCTACCAGGCGATGGAGTTCCTGCCGCTCGCCAACCGCGTGCAGGAGGGCGACCTCGACGTCTCGCCGATCAACGTCCACGGCAAGCACGTGGTGATCATCGGCGGCGGTGACACGGGTGCCGACTGCCTGGGAACGTCCCTGCGCCAGGGTGCGGCCTCGGTGACCCAGCTGGAGATCCTGCCGACTCCGCCGGCCACGCGTCCGGGTGCGCAGCCGTGGCCGACGTACCCGATGGTCTACCGCGTCTCCAGCGCGCACGAGGAGGGCGGCGACCGGGTGTTCTCGGTATCGACCAACCGCTTCGTCGACGATGGCAATGGACGCGTGGCCGCACTCGAGCTGGTCGAGGTCGAGCCGCATGACGGCGGCTTCCGTCCGGTCGAGGGCTCCGAGCGCACGATCCCGGCCGACTACGTGTTCTTGGCCATGGGCTTCGTCGGCCCCGAGCGCGACGGCGTCGTCGAGCAGCTCGGGCTGGAATTCGGCGACCGGGGTGCCATCTCGCGCAACGACGACTACTCGACCGGGCAGCCGGGAGTGTTCGTCGCCGGAGATGCCGGCCGCGGGCAGTCGCTGATCGTCTGGGCGATCGCCGAGGGCAGGGCGGCGGCCGCTGCGGTCGACGCCTACCTCATCGGGTCGACCAACCTCCCGGCCCCGATCAAGGCGAGTGCACGCCAGCTCCTGGTGTAGCCACGCTCCCGCCGAGCCCCGCTGAATGGTGGTTGTGGGCGGCCCATCGGGCCGCACAACCGCCATTCAGCGGGGCTCGGCGGTCAGGGGCGTGTGGCGCGGGTCACCCTGCAATCGCTTACGGGTAAGGTTGCCCTCATGCGCCGTGCCAAGATCGTCGCCACCCTGGGCCCTGCTACCAGTTCGCTGGAGGCCATTCGCGGCCTCATCGATGCGGGCATGGACGTTGCCCGGCTCAACCTCTCGCACGGAAGCCACGACGTGCACCTGGCGTCGTACCGCAACGTGCGCCAGGCGGCCGACGACGCCGGTCGCGGCGTGGGGATCCTGGTCGACCTCCAAGGTCCCAAGATCCGCCTGGGCAAGTTCGCGTCCGGGCCGGTGCTGCTCGAGAACGGCGCCGAGTTCACGGTGACGACCGAGGACGTCCCCGGCGACGCGCACACGGTGTCGACCACCTACAAGGGACTGCCCGGCGACGTCCGCCCCGGCGACATGGTGCTCGTCGACGATGGCCGCGTCGAGCTTCAGGTCGTGCGCGTCGATGGGCCGCGCGTGGTCACCAGGGTCATCGAGGGCGGACGCGTCTCCGACCACAAGGGCTTCAACCTGCCTGGCGCAGCGATGAGCGTTCCGGCACTGAGCGACAAGGATCGCGAGGACCTGCGCTGGGCCCTGCGCACAGGCGCTGACCTGATCGCCCTGTCGTTCGTGCGCAATGCAGCCGACATCACCGACGTGCACGCCATCATGGACGAGGAGGGCGTTCGCCTGCCGGTCCTGGCGAAGGTCGAGAAGCCGCAGGCGGTCGAGAACCTCGAGGAGATCATCGCCGCGTTCGACGGTGTCATGGTCGCCCGCGGCGACCTCGGCGTCGAATTGCCCCTCGAGCAGGTGCCGCTGGTCCAAAAGCGAGCAATCCACCTGTGCCGCGAGGCCGGCAAGCCGGTCATCGTCGCCACCCAGATGCTCGACTCCATGGCGATCGCCAACCGGCCTACCCGGGCCGAGGCCAGCGACGTCGCCAATGCGATCCTCGACGGTGCAGATGCGCTGATGCTGTCCGGCGAGACGAGCGTGGGCGAGCACCCCAGCCACGTCGTCGCCACGATGAGCCGCATCATCGAGCACGTCGAGACCGAGGCCCTCCAGCAGCTTCCCGAGCTCTCCGATCCCTGGACCGGCTCGACGGCAAGGGCCCTCACCCACTCTGCGGTCGACGTGGCAAACGGCGTTCGCGCCACGCACCTCATCGCGTTCACCGAGACCGGTACCTCCGCACGCCTCATCGCCCGCTGGCGTTCGCGCATCCCCTTGCTGGCCTTCACGCCCAATCAGCGGGTCCGCAGCCAGCTCGCGCTGTCGTGGGGCGTCGAGACCTTCCTCGTTCCGCACGTGCGTCACACCGACGACATGGTCGTCCAAGTCGACCGCGCCCTGCTCGACATCGGTCGCGCGACGTACGGCGATCGGGTCGTGATTGTTGCGGGTGTGCCTCCTGGGGTTCCTGGTACGACGAACGGCATGCGCGTGCACAAGATCGGCAGCGCGGGCCCCGGAGCAGGCGTCTAGGAGCCATCGCGCGGCGTGCGCCGCACCGCACCTGCGTGCCTGCCACCGCGGAGCGCGGGCGGTGGGCATGCGCTAGGGTTCGGAGTGTTCGATCACCTTTAAGCCCGTCCTGTGAGGCGGGGAAGGGGGTCCGTCATGGACGCTGCGCACTCGAGAGTCGTACTCGACTCCGACGACATCAATCGCGCCATCCGTCGTATCGCCCACGAGATCGTCGAGAAGGCCAAGGGCACGCAGTCCTTGGTACTGCTCGGGATTCCCACTCGCGGAGTGATGCTCGCCCATCGCATCGCGGCAGCCATCGAGGCCATCGAAGGCGCGCCCGTCCCGTGCGGCTCGCTCGACATCACGCTGTATCGCGACGACCTGCGCCTGCGCAGCGTGCGCGCTCTGGAGCCCACGTCGATCCCGGCCGACGGCATCGACGGCAAGGTTGTTGTCCTGGTCGACGACGTCCTGTACTCGGGGCGGTCCATCCGCGCCGCGCTCGATGCGCTCAATGACCTCGGCCGGCCCGCTGCCGTGCGGCTGGCGGTGCTGATCGACCGCGGGCATCGCGAGCTCCCGATCCGTCCGGACTATGTCGGCAAGAACCTGCCGACCTCGTTCGACGAGAAGGTGAGCGTGCGTCTCGCCGAGGTCGACGGAATGGACGAGGTGGCGATCGCATGAAGCACCTGCTGTCCGCAGCCGATCTCGACCGCGATGATGCGGTGCTCGTCCTCGACACCGCAGCCGAACTCGCCGCCGTCACCGATCGCGAGGTCAAGAAGCTCCCGACCCTGCGCGGGCGCACGGTGGTCAACTTGTTCTTCGAAGACTCCACGCGCACGCGCATCTCCTTCGAGGTGGCCGCCAAGCGGCTGTCGGCCGACGTCATCAACTTCGCCGCCAAAGGGTCATCGGTGTCCAAGGGCGAGAGCCTGAAGGACACGGCTTTGACCCTCGAGGCGATGGGCGCCGACGCGGTCGTGATCAGGCACCACTCGTCCGGTGCTCCCCACCGGCTCGCAACTGCCGGCTGGATCGGCGGCTCCGTCGTCAACGCTGGCGACGGAACGCACGAGCACCCGACCCAGGCCCTGCTGGATGCGTACACGCTGCGCAGGCACCTGCGTGGTGGCTCCGGCGACCTGGACGGCATCAAGGTCGCGATCGTCGGCGACATCCTGCACAGCCGGGTGGCCAGGTCCAATGCCCTGCTGCTGCGCACCCTCGGCGCGGAGGTCACTCTCGTGGCGCCGCCGACGCTCATGCCGTACGGGGTCGAGGGATGGGAATGCGCGTCGACATACGACCTCGACTCAGCGCTGCGCGGCATGGACGCGGTGATGATGCTGCGCGTCCAGGCCGAGCGCATGCAGGCCGCCTTCTTCCCGACAGCGCTGGAGTACTCGCGCCTGTACGGCCTCGACTCGCGGCGCATGTCGCTGCTGCCCGAGCATGCGATCGTGCTCCACCCGGGCCCCATGAACCGGGGCATGGAGATCTCCGCCGACGTTGCCGACTCGCCGCGAGCCGTCATGGTCGAGCAGGTAGCCAATGGCGTCAGCGTCCGCATGGCAGTGCTGTACCTGCTGCTCGGCGGCATGAAGGAAGGTGCGTGACATGCAGTACGTCCTGCGCGGGGTGCGCCCGTACGGCGAGGATGCGGTCGACATCGTCATTGCCGATGGCGTGATCACCGAGATCGCCAAGGCCGGCTCCGGCTCCGGCGAGGTCATCGACGCCGATGGCCTGGTCGCGCTGCCTGGCTTCGTCGACCTGCACACCCACCTGCGCGAGCCCGGTCGCGAGGATGCCGAGACGGTTCTCACCGGCTCGCAGGCGGCGGCACTGGGCGGCTTCACCTGCGTGCACGCGATGGCCAACACGACCCCGGTGGCCGATACGGCCGGTGTCGTCGAGCAGGTCTGGCGACTGGGGCAGGTGGCGGGGCTGGTCGACGTGCGGCCCGTGGGCGCGGTCACGGTCGGCCTCGGTGGCGAGCGCATGGCGGAGATCGGTGCCATGGCCAACTCGGCCGCAGCGGTGCGGGTCTTCAGCGACGACGGCAAGTGCGTCTTCGACGCGGCGCTGATGCGGCGGGCACTGGAGTACGTGAAGGCATTCGACGGAGTCGTGGCCCAGCATGCGCAGGAGCCCCGGCTCACCGAGAACGCGCAGATGAACGAGGGGGAGCTCTCCGGGCGCCTGGGCCTGGCCGGCTGGCCGGCTGTCGCCGAGGAAGCCATCATCGCCCGCGATGTGCTGCTCGCCGAGCACGTCGGGTCCAGGCTGCATGTCTGCCACGTGTCGACCGCGGGCTCGGTCGAGGTGATCCGCTGGGCGAAGTCGCGCGGGGTCGACGTCACTGCCGAGGTGACTCCGCATCACCTGCTGCTCACCGAGGACCTCGTCGCCACCTACGACCCCGTCTACAAGGTCAACCCTCCGCTTCGCACCCAGGAGGACGTGCTTGCCCTGCGCGCTGCGCTGGCCGACGGCACGATCGATGCTGTCGCGACCGACCATGCGCCGCACCCGCATGAGGACAAGGACTGCGAATGGGCTGCAGCGGCAATGGGCATGCTCGGACTCGAGACCGCGCTGGGCGTCGTCATCTCGACCATGGTCAGTGACGGAAGCCTCGACTGGCGCGGCGTCGCCGATCGCATGGCAGTGCGACCGGCGCGCATCGGCAAGGTGCGCGAGCAGGGCCACGACCTCGTCGTCGGGTCGGTCGCGAACATCGCCGTCATCGACCCCGACGTCATCCGCGTCGTCACGGCGAACGGGCTCGCGTCCAAGAGCCGCAACACCCCCTATGCCGGTCGTGAGCTTCCTGGACGCGTGGTGCACACGTTGTACGCCGGTCGTCCCACGGTCCTCGACGGAGCGCTCGCATGATGCGCCTCCTCGCCGGGTCCACTACCTACCTCGAGCAGGCCCAGGTCACCAACTGGCCGGCTCGCATCGCGTGGGTCCTAGTGGTCATCGCGGCGATCGCCGTGTCGCTGTGGGGGATGCGCAAGGGCTGGCTCCATCGCCAGGAGCGCCAGTCGGACATTCCGGCACCGGCCGAGCAGCCGCCGGCGGGCGCCGACCTGGGCCGGGCCTACCCCGGCCTCTACGCCGGATCGGGCACGCATGGCGACTGGATGGACCGCATCGCGGTGCACGACCTCGGGGTCCGGAGCCGAGCGCAGATCTCCTGGGGTCCTGATGGCATCTGGCTCGACCGCGAAGGCGCTCGCAGTGTCTACATCCCCGCGGCGGCGGTCGTCGCGGTCCGCAGCGACCGGGGAGTGGCCGGCACCGTGCGCGGCCGCGACAGCATGGCGGTGGTGACCTGGCACCTCGGGGACCGCGTGGTCGACACCGGCTTCCGGGCGGATGCGACGGCCGATCACGGGGCTGTGTTGGATGGCCTCATGGCCTCGTTTGCGACAGGAGTGCAGGCATGACCTCCCACACCGGGCAGTCCACTCGGCACGTGCCGGCGGTGCTGGTTCTCGAGGACGGCCGGGCCATGCGCGGCGAGGCCTACGGCGCCGTGGGCACGACCTTCGGCGAGGCGGTCTTCTCGACCGGCATGACCGGCTACCAGGAGACCCTCACCGATCCCTCGTACCACCGCCAGGTGGTCGTCATGACCGCGCCGCACGTGGGCAATACCGGCGTCAACGACGAGGATCCCGAGTCGTCCCGCATCTGGGTCGCGGGCTATGTCGTGCGCGATCCCTCGCGGGTCTCGTCGAACTGGCGCGCGACGCGGGGCCTGGAGGACCAGCTGCGCGAGCAGGGCATCGTCGGCATCTGCGGGATCGATACGCGGGCCCTCACCCGTCACCTGCGCGAGCGCGGCGCCATGCGCGTGGGAATCTTCAGCGGGGCTGCTGCCGAGCTTCCGGCCGCCGAACTGCTCGCACAGGTGCAGGCGAGCCCCGGCATGGCTGGCGCCGACCTCACGGGCGACGTCACCACGCCCGCTGCGTACGTCGTCCCGGCAGTCGGCGAGAAGCGCTTCACGGTCGCGGCGATCGACCTCGGCATCAAGGCGATGACCCCGCACCAGATGGCCCAGCGGGGCATCGAGGTGCATGTGCTCCCTGCCTCGTCGGGGTTCGCCGACATCGAGGCAGTGCATCCCGACGGCATCTTCTTCTCCAACGGGCCGGGTGACCCCGCCACCGCCGACCATGCCGTGGAGGTGATGTCCGCTGCACTGGCCTCCGGCACTCCGGTCTTCGGCATCTGCTTCGGCAACCAGGTGCTGGGGCGCGCGCTCGGCCTGGGCACCTACAAGCTGCGCTATGGCCATCGTGGCATCAACCAGCCCGTGCAGGATCTCGCGACGGGCAAGGTCGCGGTCACGGCGCACAACCACGGCTTCGCGGTCGACGCACCGCGCTCCGGGCCATTCGACACGCCCTACGGACGCGCCGAGGTCAGCCATGTGTGCCTCAACGACGACGTCGTCGAAGGCCTGCGGTGCCTGGACGTCCCTGCCTTCAGCGTGCAGTACCACCCCGAAGCGGCGGCGGGGCCCCACGACTCGGACTACCTCTTCGATCAGTTCCTCGACCTCATGGCCGCCCACGCGAACGGACGTACCAGCTGATGCCTCGCCGCCAGGACATCTCATCGGTCATGGTGATCGGCTCCGGGCCGATCGTCATCGGCCAGGCCTGCGAATTCGACTACTCCGGCACCCAGGCCTGCCGCGTCCTTCGTGCCGAGGGCCTTCGGGTCGTGCTGGTCAATTCGAACCCGGCGACGATCATGACCGACCCCGAGTTCTCGGACGCCACCTACGTCGAGCCCATCACGCCCGAGTACGTCGAGCGCATCATCGCCAAGGAGCGCCCCGACGCGCTGCTGCCGACGCTGGGCGGCCAGACCGCGCTCAACGCGGCCATGGCACTGCACAAGGCCGGTGTCCTCGAGAAGTACTCGGTCGAGCTCATCGGCGCAGATGTCGATGCGATCGAGCGCGGCGAGAACCGCGAGCTCTTCCGTGCGATCGTCGAGGAGGTCGGTGCCGAGAGCGCGCGCTCAGCGGTATGCCATTCGATGGACGACTGCCTCGCAGCCGTGGTCGACCTGGGATACCCGGTGGTCGTCCGCCCGTCCTTCACCATGGGCGGTGCCGGCTCGGGCATCGCCTATGACGAGGCCGACCTCCATCGCATCGCAGGCGCAGGCCTGCAGGCGAGCCCGACCACCGAGGTCCTCCTCGAGGAGTCGATCATCGGCTGGAAGGAATACGAGCTCGAGCTCATGCGCGACCGCAACGACAATGTCGTCGTCGTGTGCTCGATCGAGAACCTCGACCCGATGGGCGTCCACACGGGCGACTCGATCACCGTCGCGCCGGCGATGACGCTCACGGACCGCGAGTACCAGCGCATGCGCGACGTGGGCATCGACATCATCCGCGCGGTGGGCGTCGACACGGGCGGCTGCAACATCCAGTTCGCGATCAATCCGCTCGATGGCCGCATGATCGTCATCGAGATGAACCCGCGCGTCTCGCGTTCGTCCGCCCTGGCGTCGAAGGCCACCGGCTTCCCGATCGCGAAGATCGCTGCGCGGCTGGCGATCGGATACACCCTCGACGAGATCCCCAACGACATCACCCAGGAGACGCCGGCATCCTTCGAGCCGACGCTGGACTACATCGTGGTGAAGGTCCCGCGCTTCGCGTTCGAGAAGTTCCCCCAGGCCGACCCCGTGCTCACGACGACGATGAAGTCCGTCGGCGAGGCGATGTCGATCGGGCGCAGCTTCCCGGAGGCGCTGCAGAAGGCACTGCGGTCGATGGAGCGCAAGGAGTCGGTGTTCAGCTGGCCGGCGAAGCGGTCCGACGTCGACGTCCCCGCACTGCTCGAGGTCATGCGGGTCCCGCGCGATGGCCGCCTGAACGAGGTCCAGCTGGCCCTGTGGGCCGGCGCCGGCATCGACGCCGTGCACGAGGCGACGAAGATCGATCCGTGGTTCCTCGACGGGATCTGCCAGATCAATGAGATCGCCGACCTCGTGCGCGACGCGCAGTCGCTCACCCATGACGTCATGTGGCGGGCCAAGCGACACGGGTTCTCCGATCGGCAGATCGCCGCGCTCCGCGGCCTGCAGGAGCACGAGGTCCGCGACATCCGCCACGAGCTCGGGCTGCGCCCGGTCTACAAGACGGTCGACACGTGCGCTGCGGAGTTCGCGGCACGCACTCCGTACCACTACTCGTCCTATGACGAGGAGACCGAGGTCGTGCCGTCCGGCCGCGACAAGGTGATCATCCTGGGCTCGGGCCCGAACCGCATCGGCCAGGGCATCGAGTTCGACTACTCGTGCGTGCACGCGGCCATGACCCTGCGCGATGCGGGCTACGAGACCATCATGGTCAACTGCAATCCGGAGACAGTCTCCACCGACTACGACACCTCCGACCGCCTGTACTTCGAGCCCTTGACCCTCGAGGACGTACTCGAGGTCGTGCACGCGGAGAGCGGCAACGGGCACCTCGTCGGGGTGGTCGTGCAGCTGGGCGGCCAGACGCCGCTCGGGCTCGCCCAGGCCCTCAAGGACCAGGGCGTTCCCGTGATCGGCACGAGCCCGGAGTCGATCCACCTGGCCGAGGAGCGCGGTGCTTTCGGACGCGTCCTGGCCGAAGCCGGGCTGCCGGCGCCGAAGCACGGCACGGCGTTCTCCTTCGAGGAGGCCAAGGCGATCGCCGACGAGGTCGGCTACCCGGTGCTCGTCCGCCCGAGCTACGTCCTGGGCGGACGCGGCATGGAGATCGTCTATGACGAGGCCATGCTCGCCGACTACCTCGCACGTGCCACGCAGGTCACGCCCGAGCACCCCGTGCTGGTAGATCGCTTCCTCGACGACGCGATCGAGATCGACGTCGATGCCCTCTACGACGGCACCGAGCTCTTCCTCGCCGGGGTCATGGAGCACATCGAGGAGGCCGGTATCCACTCCGGCGACTCCGCGTGCGCGCTCCCGCCGATCACCCTCACGGCGTCGGACATCGAGCGCATCCGCGAGTCGACCCGGGCTATCGCTGACGGCGTGGGAGTGCGCGGCCTGCTCAACGTGCAATACGCGCTCGCGGGCGACGTGCTCTACGTCCTGGAGGCCAATCCGCGTGCCTCGCGCACGGTCCCGTTCGTGTCGAAGGCGACTGCCGTGCCGATTGCCAAGGCAGCGGCCCGCGTCATGGTCGGCCAGACCATCGCCGAGCTGCGCGATCAGGGCATCCTTCCCGCAGCCGGCGACGGGGGCACGCTGCCCGTCGGCACCTCGGTCGCCGTGAAGGAGGCTGTGCTCCCGTTCGGCCGCTTCCATGGAGTGGACACCGTCCTGGGCCCGGAGATGCGCTCGACCGGCGAGGTCATGGGCATCGACGAGACCTTCGGCGTCGCCTTCGCAAAGTCGCAGGTCGCCGCCTACTCGGGCGGGCTGCCCACGTCGGGCACGGTGTTCGTGTCGCTGGCGAACCGCGACAAGCGAGCGGCGATCTTCCCGGTGAAGCGGCTGTCGGACCTGGGCTTTCGGATCCTGTCGACGTCGGGAACGGCGGACGTGCTGCGCCGCAACGGGGTCCCGGTCGACGAGGTGCGCAAGCAGTACGAGGGACGCGGCCCGCAGGGCGAGCAGACCACGGTCGACGCGATCATGTCCGGCGAGATCTCGCTGGTCGTGAACACTCCGTACGGCGTCGGCCCGCGCCTGGACGGCTATGAGATCCGCACGGCCGCTGTCACCAAGGGCGTCCCCAGCATCACCACCGTCCAGGGCCTGGCGGCCGCGGTACAGGGCATCGATTCGATGCTCAGCCAGGAGCCGAGCGTGCGCTCACTGCAGGAGCATGCCGCGCACCTGAACGAACTGCGGAAGGGGGAGTAGCCATGCCGGTACAGGTCAAGGGCGAGGTTCTCGACATCCGCCGCTCGGGTTCGTACCACATCCTCTCGCTCACGGCGCCTGGCGTCGCAGAGCTAGCCCGACCCGGGCACTTCGTCACGCTCGGCATCGGCGGCGAGGAATCGAGCATGCTCCTGCGGCGTGCGTTCGCCGTGCACCAGGTGCAGTCGCGCGGCGTGTACGGCGGCACGCTCGACGTCGTCGTCAGCGTGCACGGCAAGGGCACGAAGTGGCTCGCGGAGAGGCGTCGCCACGACGTCATCGACATCGTCGGCCCGCTCGGACGGCCCTTCGTGCTGCCCAAGGAGCGCGTGCCGTGCGTGCTCGTGGGCGGGGGCTACGGGTCATCGCCCCTGTTCATGCTCGCCGAGCAGCTGCGCGAGCGCGGGTGCCGGGTCGACGTCGTCGTCGGCGCTGCCACCGAGGAGAAGCTCTTCGGGGTGCTCGAGCTCAAGCGGCTTGCCTCCACGCTCACGATCACGACCGATGACGGCTCGCTGGGCGAGCGGGGGCGCGTCACCGACGTCCTGCCCGGGATCATGGACCGGGTCGATGCTGCCGTGGTCTACGCCTGTGGCCCGATGCCGATGCTCTCCGCCGTGGCGCAGATCGCTGCGGATCGCCGCGCCCACAGCCAGTGCGCCGTCGAGGAGGCCATGGCCTGCGGCATCGGCGTGTGCATGACCTGCGTGCTCCCGGTCGAGGGCGACGACGGAATCACGCGCATGGTGCGCTCGTGCGTGGAAGGCCCGATCTTCCGGGGAGACCGCGTGCGCTGGTCCGACGTCGGCACGATTCCGCCCGGCACGCTCGGCGCACCGGTCGAGGGAGGCCACTGATGACCCGCGCACTCATTTCGAACGCCCCCATCGGCGAGAGCGTCCCGAGCCGGCCTGTCGACATGACGGCCGACCTGGCCGGGATCTCGCTGCCGAGCCCGGTCATGACCGCATCGGGCTGCGCGGCCGCCGGCCGCGAGCTCGACCAGTTCTTCGACATCACGCGACTGGGCGCGATAGTGACGAAGAGCGTGATGCTCGAGCCCCGCTCCGGGCGCGCGACCCCGCGCATGGCCGAGACTCCGAGCGGCATGCTGAACTCGATCGGCCTGCAGGGACCGGGCATCGATGCCTTCATCGAGAAGGACTTGGCCTGGCTGCACGAGCGGGGTGCCCGCACCATCGTGTCGATCGCAGGCAGCACCGTCGACGAGTACGCGCGGCTTGCCTCGCGCCTGCGCAGCGTGCCCGGCATCGCGGGCATCGAGGTCAACATCTCGTGCCCTAACGTCGCCAATCGCGGGCTGGTCTTCGCCTGCGAAGCGGGCTCCGCTGGCGATGTCGTCCAGGCGGTCAAGCGCAATAGCGATCCGCGCATGCCGTTGTTCGCGAAGCTGTCCCCTGACGTCACGAGCATCGTGGCGATCGCGGACGCAGTCGTGCGCGCAGGCGCTACCGGGGTATCGGTCATCAACACCCTCTTGGGCATGGTGATCAACCCCGACACCATGCGACCCCACCTTGCGGGCGTCACCGGCGGCCTCAGCGGCCCGGCCGTGCGCCCGGTCGCCGTGCGATGCGTGTGGCAGATCCGCCAGGCGTTCCCTGACCTGCCCATCATCGGCATGGGCGGCATCCGCACCGGGCTCGATGCGCTGGAGTTCTTGCTGGCCGGGGCGAATGCCGTGTCGGTCGGCACCGTCGTCTTCCATGATCCGCACGCCCCCGTGCGCATCCATGACGAGCTCAACGTGGCCCTCGCCGACAGGGGCTTCGACCGCCTGGTCGATGCAGTGTCATTCGCCCACCGGCCTGCCGACATTCCTGCGCCGCAGCAGGCCCGCGAGGACTTCGGCGACGACTTCGACATCATCACCGACTAGAACCCAGAACTCTGCGAACAGGACCTCCCGTGACCCCTGCCGACCGTGCTCCCGTCGCTGTCGCCCTCGATGCCCCCGACCTCGCCACTGCCGCTGCATGGGCAGCGGCCGTCGCAGGCACCGTCGAGGTTCTCAAGGTGGGGCTGGAGATGTTCTGCCGCGACGGCGCAGCGGCCGTGCACGCAGCTCGCGCAGCGGCCGAGCAGGCAGGCGACCCGGGCATGGGCATCTTCCTCGACCTCAAGCTGCATGACATCCCGGCGACCGTCCGCGGGGCTGCGGCATCTGTCGCGGGCCTTCGCCCGGACTTCCTCACCGTGCACGCATCCGGCGGTGCCGACATGATCGCAGCGGCGGCCGAGGCCCTTCCCGATACGCGCATCACCGCGGTCACCGTCCTGACCTCGCTCGACGAGGCGGCGCTGGAGTCGATCGGCATGCGCGGGCCGGCGCGCGAGGCTGCCGTGCGCCTGGCCGTCGTTGCCGCCAATGCCGGGGCGCGTGCGATCGTGTGCTCACCGCAGGAAGTCGCGGCGATCCGCGCGGCAGTTCCCGCCGACATCACCTTGATCACGCCTGGTGTCCGCCCCGCAGGCGCCTCCCTCGATGACCAGAAGCGCGTGGCCACCCCCGCGCAGGCGATTGCCGACGGCGCCGACCTGCTGGTCATCGGCCGGCCGATCACGGCAGCCGCAGACCCGGCCGCGGCTGCGCGCGCAATCGCTGCCGAGATCGCGGAGTCGAAGTCGGACGAAAAGTGACCATTCCCGACCGCACGGACGACCAGCGCGCCGAGGCACTCCGGCGGGCCATGGCGGTGCGCCGTGAGCGAGCCGAGCTGCGTGCCGAGCTCAAGGACGGCCGGGTGCGGGCCGTCGACGTCATCGCGGGCAGCCCGGACAACCCCGCCTGGGCGGTGCTGCAGGTCTCGTGGCTGCTCAAGGCGCTGCCGGGCCTGGGCCCGGTGCGCGCCGACCGGATCATGACCGACATCGGCATCAGCCCCACGCGCAGGCTGCAGGGCCTGGGCGAGCGCCAGCGCACCGAGCTGATCGCGAAGCTGGGCGCGCGATGACGGGCCCCCTGGTCGTCGTGTCGGGGCCGTCCGGCGTCGGCAAGAGCACGGTGGTCAAGGAAGTCCTGCGGCAGCAGCCCGAGTGGTGGATGTCGGTCAGCGCCACCACGCGCGATCCGCGGCCGGGCGAGGTGGACGGCCGCGACTACTACTTCGTCGGCCAGCAGGGCTTCGACGACCTCGTCCGCACCGACGGGCTCCTCGAATGGGCGCAGTATGCGGGCAACCGCTACGGCACTCCCCGGGAGGCCGTCGAGCGCCACCGGGCCGAGGGCCGCACCGTGCTGCTGGAGATCGAGGTCCAAGGCGCCCGCCAGGTGCGCGAGGCGGTCCCTGATGCCTTGCTGGTCTTCCTCGAACCGCCCTCCTGGGAGGTCCTGACCGCCCGGCTGGCCGGCCGCGGGACGGAATCGGACGAGGCAGTGGCCCGTCGGCTCGAGGCGGCCCGCCTGGAACTCCAGGCGGCGGGGGAGTTCGACGTGCGGCTCGTCAATGCCGTGGTCGAGGGCACTGCCGCGGCCTTGGTAGAGTGGGTGGCTGATCAGGACGCCTCGAGGCGTCCTGGCCCCTGACGCACATCCCGTTCGTGTCGAATCACCCAGCAGAGGAAGCCACGTGAGCACTTCGAGCCGCCCCGAGGGCATTACCCATCCCTCGATCGACGCCCTCCTGGAGAAGACCGACTCCAAGTACTCGCTGGTCATCTACGCGTCCAAGCGCGCCCGCCAGATCAACGCCTACTACTCCCAGCTCGGCGAAGGCCTGCTGGAGTACATCGGCCCGCTCGTCGAGACCCATGTGCAGGAGAAGCCGCTGTCGATCGCGCTGCGCGAGATCGATGCAGGCCTGCTCACCTCCGAGCCCATCACCGAGGAGGAGCTGCTCGCTGCTGCGGCGGCTCCTGTGACCGAGGAGTTCTAGTACCTCGGGTCGTCCTCGGCGTCGCGGGCGGCATTGCCGCCTACAAGTCCGCCGAGGTCCTGCGCGGCCTGCGCGAGGCGGGCTGCGACGTGCATGTCGTCCCTACCGACGCCGCACTGAACTTCGTCGGGCGCGCCACCTGGGAAGCCCTGTCCGGTCACGCGGTGTCGACGACCGTCTGGGACAACGTCGAGGGCGTCCAGCACGTGCGCCTGGGCCAGCAGGCCGATGCGATCCTGGTGGCTCCCGCGACCGCTGACCTGCTGGCGAGGGCGGCGCACGGCCTGGCCGACGACCTGCTCACGAACGTGCTGCTGACCGCGGGCTGCCCGGTTCTCCTGGCGCCCGCGATGCACACCGAGATGTGGGAGCACCCCGCCACCCAGCGCAATGTCGAGCTGCTGCGCCAGCGG
>CAYFLP010000010.1:0-22978 GCA_964344045.1 uncultured Bifidobacteriaceae bacterium | reverse complement strand
AGGGCACGCGTGCCCTCGGGCGGGTTCAGGTAGGTGAAGGGCACCCGACCACCGTAGCCGTACCGGTCAGGGTGATGTCACTGCTGCCCGGGGGTCTGTACGTCAACACCGTGGAGAGCGCAGGCGTGCGCAAGTCGATCGTCGTAGGTGACGACTCCTTCGAGTGAATCACCCAGGGCCAAGGCAGTGGCCAGGTGGATCGCATCGAGGCTGCGAGGGATCGCCGGGTCGAGATCGGCAGCGCGTTCGCAGATGTCCGTGGTCACCTGCACGAGAGTCACGGCCTCCAGGAGATCGCGCACGCGCTTGATTGCCGGAGGTGAATGCCGCTTGGCGGCTCGCAGTGACTCAGGGCGCAGGAAGGCGGAGGTATCAAGGTAGACCGCCACAGGTCAGCGCTCCTCTGCACGCTGCTCGGCGAGAATCGACCCGAGCGACGAGTCTGCCGCGATCGGTAACGCCGATCTCCTCACCGCTCGCAGCGCGACGCACGACAGCCGACGCATGCTGCTGCAACTCCCGAACACCCACCCGCGCGATCATGTGCGTCAATGAAGCACTTTGCAAGCGAATCGTCCTGCTACCTGGTTCAGGCCTACTCAACTAGGTCGGGGTAGTGGGCACGTACTACTTCGGGGTAGCTGCGCACGTAGTAGTTCCAGAGCATGTCGCCGTAGATGCGCACGGGTGCGCTCTGGGTGCCGCCGTCGCCGGCGAGCAGTTCGTCTCGCTTGGCCATGAAGCCGGCGCTGCTGTGCCGGGGGCTCGCCGCCACGGCGTCGGTGAACTCCTGCCCGAGTGAGAGCGGTTCGATCGACGCGCGCAGGTCGGGGCCGTGGAAGTAGGCGGTGGAGTAGCGCTTATCGGGGCTGATCACGCGATGCTTGGTGGCCACCAGGTAGTTGCCGGTCATCGACTGCAGCATCTCGCCGATGTTGATGACATAGGTGTTGGCGATCGGCGGCACGTCGATCCACTCCCCCTGCGGATTGACGACCTGCAGGCCCGAAACCCCGTGCTGCATGAGCACCGTGAGGAAGCCGGCGTCGTTGTGGGCGTTGACGCCTGCCTCGCCGTCCGGCGACTTCGGATACGAGATCAGCTTCGCCAACGACAGGGGTCTTTCGCCAAACGCCTTCGCGAACGTGTCACGCGGCAGGCCGAGGCCCACCGCGATCACTTCCATCAACTCGTCGGCGAGTTCGGCCGTTGCCGCGAAGTACTCCGTGACGGTGTCTCGAAAGCCGGGAAGTTCACCTTCGGCGAGCCACTGGTTGGGGCCGTCGAGTCGCAGGTACGCGGGCACCGCATCGCCGGGGTAGGCGGGATTCTCGGTCGACAGATCGAGTTGCTCGCGATAGTCGACCTTGTTGTCGGTGAGCTCGGCGCCGATGCGCTCCCAGCCGCGAAAATGCGGTGACTTGCGCTTGTCGATAGTCGCCTTCGTCTCTTCCGGCAGGTCGAAGAAGGCTTCGAGCATCGCGAAGTGCCGGTTGATGAGGGCCTCGTCAATGCCGTGATCAGACAGCGCGAGAAAGCCGACGCGGTGCAGCACGTCAACGAGTTCTCGGGCGAAAGCCGACTGGTCGGCTCCCGATTCGCGCCACTGCGCCATCGAGACCACCGGAATGACATCGAACGTGTCGACCATGGAAGCCATGCCCTCACTCTAGGAATTGCCGATAGCGACGGAAGGGGCGGCCGGGTGAACCCGGCCGCCCCTCCAGCGACTACCTGCGTCAGTGCGCGGACGTGCGCTACTACGCAGTCTTCTTCGAGTGGCGGAAGCCCATGATGCTCAGGATCAGCATCACGACTGCTGCAACCCAGGCGGCCCATGCCGCGTACACGGCGATGGTGCCAAGGGTCCAGAAGGCGTAGGCATTGAGCAGCACGCCGCGCAGGGTCTCGCCCATGAAGGCGGTCATGCGCACGTCGTACGCGCTCGGGGTGTTCTGGTCGGCCGCGGGTCCGGGCTTGCCCGCTGCGAACCAGTCGCCGCTGACCTCGCTGTAGGACTTGCCCTGAGTGGCTCCTGCGACATGGATGGCGATCATGTCGGAGTAGGCCTTGGCGCTCGGGCCATCGGTAACGGCGACACCGGCCCAGCTCGCCAGCTCAGGCGGGAGGTTGGCGGCATCGGCGTCGAAGGCGATCTTCTGCGCCGAGAGTTGATCGGTAACCGTGGACTTGGCGAAGTTGCCGCCCCACATGAGCAGTGCACCTGCGACGACGAACACCACCGTGAGCACGAGGCCGATGACGGAGATGAGGCGGTCGAGTGACCCGCGTTCCATTGCTGTCCCCTTACCTGGGACGAGCAGTTCGCCCCGGTTGATGGCGGCGAGGTTGCCGCCAGTCATGACGCTAGTGAGCGGAGTGCAACCCCGCAGGCGGCGAAGGTCCGCAGGGGTAGGGGCCCATAGTCCCGCTTGCAAATACCCCCTGGGGTATATTGGGGAGATGCGCGCTTTCCTGTCGGCACTGGCTCAGTGGTCGACCCGGCAGTGGCTCATCGCGTTCATCTCCGGTATCGCGATCGCGATTCTCGTTGCACTGCCCACCGCCGTGATCCCCAATCCCGTGTTCGGCCGCGCGATCGCCGTGACGTGGTGGTCCTACCCGGTCGTCATCATCACCGGCATCCTCGGCGGCCTCCTCGTCGGCACCTACGTGCGCGTCCCTGTCGGCTCGACAGGTGCCTCGATGGGCCACTCGCCGGGCGACGATGGGGCCGAGCCGCAGCCTGACGCCGAGCTCGACCGGCCGTCCAAGCTGGGCATGGCAGGCGGCCTGCTGTCGTTCTTCGCCGTCGGATGCCCGGTGTGCAACAAGCTCGTCCTCGTCGCTCTGGGAGCCACCGGGGCAGTGAGCTGGTTCGCGCCCCTGCAGCCCATCCTCGCCATCGCGTCCATCGTGCTCATGGCGTACGCCCTGCGGCTTCGAGTGCGCGGCCAAGTGGCCTGCGCACTCCCCGTCACTCGATAGATCCCCCACTAGAAGGAGAACACGCGAATGTGCCGTCAGGTCACCTGCAAGATCTGCAAGAAGGCCACCTGGGCCGGCTGCGGCCAGCACAAGAACGAGGTGCTGCGCGGAGTGCCGAAGAACCAGCGCTGCTCGTGCACCGCGGCAGACAAGGAAGCCGCCCGCAAGAACTCCTTCTGGGGACGCATCTTCGGCTAGCGGCGACTAGCCGAAGTGCAGTGGCTGGCCGGGCACATCCCACTGCGCAGCGAGCAGCCGGCCCCGCTCCGATGCGGTGATGTAGGCCGTGCGCAGGTCCGGGCCGCCGAAGCAGATGTTGGTGACGGCAGCGTCGGCGAACTGCGACGGGAGCCGGCGGATCTGCCAGTCACCGGTCGAAGGGTCGACCACGACGATCCCGCTGTCGACCAGGCCGCCGATGCACACGCGGCCCGCACTGTCGACGGCGAGCGAGTCCAGCTCGGTCGCGCCCGGCAGGCCGGCGACCAGTGACCACGGGTCGATGCTGCCCTTGCGCAACAGCGCGCGGATGCTCACGCCTGGCGACGGCTCGATCACGCCGGGAGCCACCACGCGCCGGCGCATGAGCTGGCGCGTGTATGTCTGGGCCCAGTACAGCTCGGTGCCGTCGGGAGACAGGCCCACGCCATTGGGCGTCACCGCATCGTCGACGACGCGCTCGATGTGCGACCCGTCGGGACGGGCATACAGGATTGCGTTGCCCTTCATGTCAGTGAACCAGAAGCCGCCCTCCGCATCGAAGACGATGTCATTGGGAGCACTGAGGGCGATGCCGTCGGCCTCCGCGTACAGCTCGGAGACCTCCCCCGTCACCAGGTCGACCCGCTGGATCGATGGACGTTGGGGTTTCGCGCCACGGAAGGCTCCGTTGTTGCACACGTAGACGGCGCCGTCGGGCCCGATCGCTGCCCCGTTCGGACCGCCGCCGGTCTCGGCTATGACCTCCTTGGCTCCGTCGGCTCCGTCGGCTCCTTCGGGACCGATGCGCACGACCAGGCCCGCGTCGATCTCCACGAGCACCACGGAGCCGTCCGGCATCGCGATCGGGCCCTCCGGGAAGGCCAGGCCGTCCGCGAGGAGTCGTACGTCATTGAGCTCTGCGTGCGCGCTGGTCATGGTCGGACGCTAGCCCAGCCGCGTACCGCACCACGGAACCTTGCCGGGGAAGTTTTTATACCCCTACCGGTACGGGTAATCTGGGCCCACTTGTCTATGGAGGTTCGCATGGCCCGCACCGTCATCCTGGGCGCCGGCATCGCCGGCCACACCGCCGCGCTCCACCTGCGTCGCATGCTGCCGCGCGAGCACGAGGTCGTGGTCGTCGCGCCCAACTCCAAGTGGAACTGGATCCCGTCGAACATCTGGGTCGGCGTCGGGCAGATGACCACGAAGCAGGTGACCTTCCCCCTCGCGCCCATCTACAAGCGCAAGGGCATCGTCTTCCACCAGGCACTGGCCGTCGAGCTGCACGGCGAGGGCAGCGCAGAGCGGGCCAAGCCGTTCGTGACCGTCCGGTACACCGACCCCGCGCGCGAGGGCCAGCTGGCCGAGCTCGAGTACGACTACCTCATCAACGCCACCGGGCCGAAGCTCAACTTCGGCGCGACGCCCGGGCTCGGGCCCGACGGGCATACCTGGTCGGTCTGCACGGCAGGCCATGCCGACGAGACGGCCAAGGAGTTCGCCCGCATCATCGGCAAGCTCAAGTCCGGCGAGAACCAGACCCTCCTGATCGGCATGGGCCACGGCACGTGCACGTGCCAGGGAGCGGCCTTCGAGTACACCTTCAATGTCGAGCACGAGCTGGTCAAGGCAGGCGTGCGCGACAAGGCCGAGGTCATCTACATCACGAACGAGAGCCAGCTCGGCGACTTCGGCATGGACGGCATGAACTTCGGCACCCCGCGCGGTGTCGTGCCCAGCCAGACGTTCACCGAGTCCTTGTTCCAAGAGCGCGGGGTCAAGGCGATCCTGTCGGCGGCCGTCGAGAGCGTCGAGCCCGGAGTCGTGCACTACGAGCTGCTCGACGGCACCAAGGCCAGCCAGCCCTTCGACTTCGCCATGCTCCTGCCCCCCTTCCGCGGTGCCGACCTGAAGGCCTTCGACAAGGACGGCAACGACATCACGGGCGACGTGTTCGCGCCCAGCGGGTTCATGAAGGTCGATGCCGACTACACGCCGAAGCCCTACGAGGAGTGGAAGGCGAGCGACTGGCCGTCGACCTACCAGTCCGTCGCATACGACAACGTGTGGGCGGCCGGCATCGCCTTCGCTCCCCCGCACCAGATGTCGCGTCCGCAGACCACTCCGAACGGCACTGTCATCGCCCCAGCTCCCCCGCGCACCGGCATGCCCTCGGGTGTCATCGGCCGCGCGGTCGCCCAGACCATCGCCGAGCGCATCAAGCACGGCAGCACGGGCAAGGTGCACACGGCCTCGATGGCCGAGATGGGCGCGGCCTGCATCGCATCGGCCGGCACGGGCTGGTTCGACGGCAAGGCCGCTGCCATGACCGTCTACCCGATCGTGCCGAACAAGGAGAAGTACGGCGCGGCGGGGCGCGACACCAAGGAGACCTACGGCGAGATCGGCCTCAGCGCCCACTGGATGAAGACGATGCTGCACTACCTGTTCATCTACAAGGCCAAGGCACGCCCGTTTTGGTACCTGATCCCGGAGTGAGGAAGTCATGAGCCACGTCACGAGCTTTCCCGAGGCACCTCAGCCCACCGCTTCGGAGGTGCGCGCCCGCACCAACGTCATCGTGCAGGCATGGCGGTTCGCCGTGCTGAACCTGAAGATGTTGGCGATGGTCAGGAAGGGCCACCACTAGCACGGATGCTCGCCGCCGCACAGGCGCGCTGGCTTTGCTGTGACTTCTGCGCCTGCTACGCCTGATCGTTGCGCGAGCAGGCGAATTCCCGGCGGCCGGGCCCTAGAGTTCCCCTGTGCTGAGTTCCTTCGTGATCCACGTTCCACCGCCAGTGCAGTTCGTGGTCTTCATGCTCTTCGGGGCCGGCTACGCCCTGCTCATCTCATGGCTGGGCTACGGCTGGTTCATCCGGATGGCCCAGGACCCCGACGCTGCGAACGCCGCCACCAGCCCGGGCGCCGACCAGCCGGATCCGGCTCGGCCGGCCAAGCCGAAGATCCCGGGCCCATTCGACCTGCAGTCCCGTGTCCTGACTTTCATCTCGCTCGCCTTCGTCTTCCTGCTCGCGTTCTCGCTCAACACGTTCTGGGGCAATATCCAGGCGGCGAACTCCGCGGTCTTCGACGAGGGCGCGGCCGCGGGTCGCGTGACCATGGCCGCGAGCCTGCTCGCCGCCCCTGAGGAGGCCAACGCACTGCAGCAGGCAGTCATCGACTACTCCACGACCGTCGTCGACGCCGAATGGCCGGTGATGCGCGAGGGCGACGTCGTCAGCGCAAGCGCCATCCAGATGCAGGCCAGCAGGGACCTCGCGACCGCCGCCCGTGAGGCCGCAAGCACAGGCGTGGCATCCGATCCGCTGTGGCCCGAGGTGACGTCGGCCATCAATGATCTCGGCACCTACGCCGCCGACCGCCTCGCGGAAGTGCCCGACGCCACCGCGCCGTGGCGCATGCTCATCGTGATCATCCTGGGATTCGCGTTCGTGACGATGACGGCCGCGTACCTGCCCACGCGGGTGCGGATGTACCGCATCGCGATGGCGATCATCGGCGCCCTGAGCGCCCTCCTGATCTTCATCATGGTCCAGGCGAGCAATCCCTATGCGCAGTTCATCAGCCCCGATGCCCTGACCCTGGTCGCTGAGTCGACAACGACACCGGGCACGGCACCGTAGGCGCGTGGTCGGCTGCCGGGGCTACGCCTCGGAGTACACCACCGTGGGGTCGTAGCCGTAGTGGGCCGTGCGCGCGGCACGGCGCTTCTGGGCCTCGTCCTCCATCTCGCGCGCGAACTGCGGATCGAGCTCGACCGAGTCGACCTTGTTCACCGGGTTGTTCTCGAAGATCCACTTCTCCAGGGCCGGGCCTGACTCGAAGGAGTTGATGAGGCAGTAGCGCGGCTCGTCGCCCTGGTGCCACACCGAGTGCCACATGCGCTCGGAATCGACGACGAGCTGGGCACCCGCAGGCAGCGCGATGCGCGTCTCGGTACTCGGGTCGTTGATGTCCTCGCGCAGGATCATGTACGAGTCGGGGTTGTCGCTCAGCTGCATGAAGCAGCGGATGACCCATCCCTCGCCCTCTGGATTGAGGCGGTTGTTGTCGTCGAGGTGGGAGTTGTAGAGCGCATCGGCATAGCTGTTGGGCTGCAGCTCGATGACCCTGCAGCGGCCGACGTTCGCGCCCACCTCCAGGGTGCGCTGGGTCAGGGTCGGGGCCTTGGCCACCTGGGACGGGATGAAGACACCGTCCTTGTCCGCCTTCGGCGGGTCCGAGTGCCAGAAGCCGTTGCACTCGACCTGGCCCTGGGCGCTGGCGATCGGGGCGAAGCGCGTGTCGCCGGATGACTTCCAGTCGACGTACTCCAGCGACAGCCATTCCCTGGGGTCCATCACCTCCCCGTACGAGTCGAGGACCACGTAGCCGGTCTCCTCGAGGATGGGCATGCGGTAGTGGGACATCGTCGCCATGACTGCTCCAGTCGCTGCTCGGGGAAGCATGTCCTCCCATTCTTTCCAGGCGGGCGACGTGACCCCCCTAGCCGAAGGCCTCGAGTCGGACGGGACCAAAGTCCCGGCCCCGGCTAGAGTCGCGCCATGACTATTGCTGCCGGCCAGGCCCTTCCCGATGTCCCCGTGCGCGTGATGAAGGACGGCGTCCCCGCCGTCGTGTCGTCCGCCGAGCTGCTGAACACCGGGCGCGTAGTGCTCTTCGCGGTGCCGGGTGCCTTCACCCCCGGTTGCTCGCGCGTGCACCTGCCGGGCTACAAGAACCACGCCAAGGAGCTGTCGGCCAAGGGCGTCGACACCATCGCCTGCATCGCGGTCAATGACGTCTTCGTCATGAACGCCTGGGGCGAGGAGCACGGCGTCACCGAGGACATCGTCATGATCGCCGACCCCGATGCCGCCTTCGCCAAGGCAGTCGGCCTCGACATCGACGTCACCGACAAGGGCCTGGGCATTCGCTCGCAGCGCTACGCCATGGTCATCGAGGACGGCGTCGTGGTCGAGCTGTTCCCCGAGGCCGACGGGCTGTCGGTCGACGGAAGCACCGCGGAGTGCGTCCTCGCCACGCTCTGACCCACGGGCACGCTCTCGATTTCACCTACATGAGCCGGTCCAACTACCAGCGGCAATCCCATGCTTGAGTGCAGATGCATGCACCTGCACTACGCGGCACCTAGCCAGGCGCGAATGGCCGCGCGGATAGCCGCTGAGCGGCTTACATGCTCGCGGTCTGCACGCTCTGCCAGGGCCTGAAGAAGGGCTGCATCGATTCGGACAGGCACCACAGCGCTCGGCCCCTCGCCGAGGGGCTGTCGACCTCGCGTGGGCAGCTTCTCCAGTGGGTAGCCCGCCTCAGCTTCGTCTGCCCACGCCTGAATCTGCTCGTCAGTCACAGGATTGCCGTTGACGGTTTCAGGCTGCATGCCCGAATCGTGATACGAAATACGTCCATGTCACTAGGCACGCAAGACCCGTGAGCTCACACGCTGCAACGCCCACGTGCGGAGGAGATCACCTAGTACCTTGCCCCCAACAACTCAAGGAGGCATCGTGGGCGTTCTGATTCCCGGCTTGACCGTCGTCGTTGCATGGGTCCTGGCCCTGCTGGGCGTCTCCAGCATCGGTGCCGACCAGGGCACGCTCGCGGGCGATGCAATGCAGTGGATGCTGTTCCTGCCCGGCGGCGTCATGTTCTTGGTCAGTGCCTTCATGCATACGGTCCTGGCGAAGGGCACGGCCAAGCAGATCGGCTGGGAGACCAACGGCTTCCAGTACGAGATCGGCTTCGTCAGCCTGGGCCTGGGCATTGCCGGCATCGTCGCTGCTGCGAGCGACCCAGCGGCCTGGTGGCCCATCGCCATTGCCCAGGGCGTCTTCTTGGCCCTGTGCGCGGTGAACCACGTGCGCGAGATGCGCACGACGCGCAATTTCGCGCCGGGCAACACGCTGATCCTGATCTACGACATCGGCCTGCCGGTGTCGTACCTCGCGCTGTACTTCGCGCTGCGCGGCTAGTCGGCTAGCCGGCCACGCGAGCAGCGATCGCGCTCGCGAAGCGATCCGCAGCGCCCTCGCTGTAGCGGACGAACACGGACGGCTCCGTGAGCTCGAGCTCGAGGAGCACCGGGTTCTGCTCCGCGTCGAGGATGAGGTCGACCCGCGCATGCAGCGTGCGCTGCACGCCGCCCGGGATGGCGGCGATGACCCGCTCGGCAACGGCGAGTTCGGCGGCCGACGGCTCACGCGGATCGATCTGCTCCTGTACGAACAGCCCGCCCACGGTCTCGCCCTCGACATTGGGCGCCAGCAGCTGCCCCTTGCGGATCGCGTGCGAGAACGTGCCGTTGAAGAACAGCAGGGCTGTCTCGCCAGCGGTATCGACCGAGTCCAGGTACGGCTGCACCATCACGGTGCGGCCGTCCTCGGTGAGACGTGCGATCTGCTCGCGCGCGGCGGCAGCAGAACCACCACCGCTATGTCGCACGGTGTCGCGCGAGCCGCACGAGACGGCCGGCTTCACGACGAACTCCGCGGCGCCCGACGGCGGCGCCCAGCCCGACAGGTCATCGCCTGGCTCCACGAACTGGGTCGGCACCACGGGGATGCCTGCCTGTGCCAGCTCGCGCAGGTAGGCCTTGTTCAGGTTCCAGGCGATCACGTCGGCGGGATTGAGCAGGCGCGTCACCGCCTCGACCTCGCGGGTCCAGGCCAGGAAGCCCTCGACATCGTCCACGTAGTCCCATGTATTGCGCACGACGACGGCGTCGTACGACGACCAGTCATGCGGCTGGTTCCAGACGACAGGAACGCCCTCGATGCCGATGCGGGCCAGGGCCGGAGGGACGTGCACGTCGTCGGGATCGAGGCCGGGGAACTCCGAGCAGGTGGCAAGAGCGACGCGGGGCATGCCCGGACGCTACCGGGCAGCCCCGCGTCGGCGAGAACTGCGTGACCGAGTGGGCTACTCGGTGATGGTCACCGTGATGGTGCGCTTGGTGCTGTCGGGCTTGGTCACGACGATGGTCGCCGTGCCCGCTGCGAGCACCTTGCCGCCCGGGTTGAAGACCGCGCCGTCCTTCTCGCCGCCCTGAGTGAGCTCGACGAGGTCGGTGTTGTCGGTCGAGACGGTGGTGCCCGCGAGGTCCTTCTCGTTCACGATGATGTCGAGGAAGTCGCCCACCTTGGCCGTGGCCTCGGTCGCGGACTCTTCGATGATGATGGGCGGGAGCATCTGGGCTCCGGCGGACGAGGTCGCAGCGGCCGAGGTGGCCGGGGCCGACGAGGACGACGAGGACGAGCAGCCGGTGACGAGCACGGCGCCGAGGGCGGCGGTGACGGCAATGGCGGCGATACGGCTGCGGGACATGAAGGCTCCTTGGTACGCGGGGGATGTGCTTCTAGGTTAGACGCAGGCCGCGTCCTACTGGTTGTCGAGGTCGTTCAGCTGCTCGACCCGGTCGGCGTGGCGTCCGCCGTCGAACGGGGTCGTGAGGAACACCTCGAGGGCCTTCTCCGCGACGGCGGGGTCGGTGAAGCGCTCCCCGAAGCAGGCGACATTCGCGTCGTTGTGGCGGCGGGTCATCTCGGCATCGGCATCGCTGCGGATGACCCCGGCGCGCACGCCGGCGATCTTGTTGGCCGCCATGCAGATGCCCTGGCCGCTGCCGCACACGACCACGCCCAGGTCGGCCTCGCCGGAGGTGACCGCATGGCCCACGAGGGCGCCGTACTTCGGATAGTCCACGCGATCGGCCGAGTAGGTGCCCATGTCGAGGGGTTCGTAGCCGTTGGCGGCCAGCCATTGCAGCAGGGTCGACTTCAAGGCGAAGCCAGCGTGGTCTGATCCGATCGCGATCTTCATGGGTGCTCCCTGGGTCGGCGCGGCTGGTGCGGTCGATTTGGTCGGCGATGGGCTGGTCGGCGATGGGCTGGACGGTGACGGGCTGGACGGTGACGGGCTGGACGGTGACGAGACAGGCGCGGAAGGGACGGGCTGCACCGGCTCGACGGCCAGTGCGCGCGCTGTCGTCGAGGCCGACGAGCCCGATGTCGGTGCTGACATATCGGGCGAGGAAGCCGAAGCGCAGCCGGCCAGAAGCACGGCTCCGAGCGCCGCAACCGCGACGGCCGTGAACCTAGTCACCGCCGACGACCTTGCGGATCAAGGCGGCGCGCCGCTCTGCCAGAAGATCGTAGGCCTGGGCCCGCGGCTCGACTGCTGCGCCTAGTCCGACGGGGTACGGATTGCGCGTCATGCCGGCACCGAGCCCGGCGGCACCGATGACCGCGGCATTGGGCGCATCGGCCACGGCCACGGCGACTCCGCCGGCATCGGCCAGCAGCTGCCGGAACGCGAGCGCATGCGTTCCGCCGCCCACGAGCGGCACGACCGACGGAAGCCGATCCCCGCTCGCCTGCACTGCCTCGATGCCCAGCGCGATCGCCTGCGCCACGCCCTCGAGCACGCTGCGCAGCATCGCTGGCCGGTCGGTGGCCAGGCTCAGGCCGACCCAGCAGCCACGAAGGCCTGGATCCATGAAGGGCGTGCGCTCGCCGGAGAGGTACGGGATGAACAGGGGGTCGGTCGGCTGCACGCCCTGCTCCAGCGCCGCATTGGCCTCCTCGATGCCCGCGCCCAGCCAGCCCAGTGCGGCGGTCAGCGTGATGCCCGCGCTCATGATCGCGCCGATGCGGTACCAGCCCTCGCCGATGGCCCCGGCCGTCGCGAAGGTGTGGGTGCGCAAGGTCGGGTCGAGCTGTGGCTCGCCGAGCACGCGCACGACCTGCGAGCCGCTGCCCACGGCGATGAAGCCCTCGGGCACGCCCAGGCCGGCCAGCGCGCAGGCCGTGTCGGCTCCGCCCACGAAAGCAGGCACGGACCGCCCCGCGATGTCGATGCTGCCCGCCGCATCTGCCGAACCGCGCACCTCAGGGATCAGCTGCGGGTCGATGCCCAGCCAGTCCAGGACATGCAGTGACCACGTGCCCTCGACCACGTCGTACATCAAGGTGCCCGATGCGTCGCTGGGATCAGTGCAGGAGTCGCCGCCCAGGCGCGCGCGCAGCCAGTCCTTGGGCTGCAGGACGTAGCGCGCGCGGGCGATCGCCTCGGGCTCGTGCTCGATCAGCCAGGCCAGGGTGGTCGCCGCGAAGCCTGCGACGGGAGCCGAGCCCAGGGTGCTCAGGATCTGCGCGCCCATCTCGCTGCCCAGGCGCACGGCCTGCTCGGCCGACCGCGTATCGGGTGCCAGGATCGCCGGCCGCACCGGCTCGAGGTTCTCGTCCGCCAGCACCACCCCGTGCATCTGCCCCGAGAAGCCGACCCCCTGCGGGCCGCCGCCTGCCTCGATCACCCGGCCAGCCACGCTGCGCGTGGCCTCGAGCCAGTCAGCGGGGTCGCTCTCGGCCCACCCCGGCTGCGGGGCATGCACGGCATATGGCTCACTGGCAATGCTGACGATGCCCGATTCGTCGACTACCGCTGCTTTGACCGAGCCGGTCCCCAGGTCGATGCCCAGGTGCGCCGGCGAGGTTCTCGTGTTGGCCACACCTGAGCGTATTCGGTGGCCGCGACCTGAGAGGATCGGTGGCATGGCCGGAAGAGTCGTAGTCGTCGGAAGCCTCAACGTCGATCTCGTCGTCACCCTCGAGCGCATGCCCGACTCCGGCGAGACCGTCTTCGGCAAGCGGTACGCCCAGAACGCAGGGGGCAAGGGGCTCAACCAGGCGGTCGCGATCGCGCGACTGGGGATCCCGGTGACGATGGTGGGCGCCATCGGCAACGACGACCCCGGCAAGTACCTGCACGGCATCGTCACCGACGAGGGCATCGACGACCGCTTCCTGAACACGATCGACGGCAGCTCGGGCACCGCACTGATCGAGGTGCAGACCGACGGTGCCAACCGCATCGTCGTCGTGCCCGGCGCCAACGCGACGGTCACGCCCGCCCAGGTCGAGCAGGCCCTCGACTCGCTCGATGACGCCTGCGTCGTCCTCGCCCAGGGCGAGGTGCCGCTCGACGCTGTCGAGACGGCCCTGCGGATCGCGCGCAGCAAGGGCGCCGCCACCATCTTGAACCCGGCTCCCGTGCAGGACTTCCCGGCAAGCCTGCTCGAGCTCGTCGACTACCTGATCCCCAATGAGCACGAGGCGGCGCAGCTCAGCGGCGAGCCCACCGAGCGCAGCGCGGAGGCAACGCACGCCGCCCGCACGCTCGCCGAGCGCGGCCCGGGCACCGTGATCGTCACGCGCGGCAGCCGAGCGACCGTGTGGTCCACGGCCGTGCAGAGCGGCAGCTGCGGGGTGTGCCACGTCGAGCCCATCGACACCGTCGCCGCCGGCGATGCCTTCTGCGGCGGCTTCGCCTCGGCCATCGCCGAGGGTGCCGACCTGGGCACCGCACTGCGCTGGGCGAGTGCGACCGGGGGCCTGGCCACCACGAAGGCTGGCGCCGTGCCGTCCCTGCCCACGCGCGCCGAGGTCGAGGAGCTGCTCGGCAGCCACTAGCCGCCCGAACGCCTGCCGGCTAGGGCTTGGCGACGAGCGGCGTCGTGATCGTCAGGCCGTTGCGAGTCACCGTGACCCCTGCGGCGTCGATCGTCACGGGAACGGACTCCGCCGCCGTCCGCGGGGTGAACACCGTCACCACGGCCTGGCTGCTCGCCTTCGCCGGCAGCCGGATCTCGCGCGAGAGGACGGCACCTGGCAGCTTCTCCCCCCACCCGCCGGTGAACCAGCCGACCGACGAGCCCGACTTCGCGGGCGTGACCTTCCACACGCCTGCGCCCGAGCGCGCCACGTCGAGCCGCTTGTCACCGCTGGCCAGGGCCAGCGCATCGACCGTGCCCTCGGTGCTCACGCCGGGCGGCAGCTGCCACCGCTCGGTGACCACGCGGGTGGGTGCGCCCCTGCGCTGCTTGGCACTGCCCGGCACGGCTGCTGCGTCGATGTAGTCGGTGACGATCATGGTGTCCACGGAGCGCACGTACTGCGCGCAGCGCGTGACGGTCACCCGCGAGTAGGTGCGGTCGACGAGGCACGTCGTGTCGTTGCCGCCGATGGTCCAGTCCGAGTGCGAGACCGCCTTGCGCACGCCTCCCGACATCGTCCGCGCAGAGTTGCTGACCGTGATCGACGAGTGAGCGGGCCGAGACTTCATGTACCAGCGAAGCGAGCTTCCGTTCTCGTAGCGGTACGGGCCCGGATCCCCGATCCACTGCACCCCGCGCGACCACATGGTCATCGCACCGCCGTCGTCATGCGAGTGCGCGGTGTTGGGCCGCGCCGAGGTGAAGCGCATCGAGTAGTACGTGTCGGCTCCGCCCGGCTGCGGGTTCCAGCCCGCCCGGCCGAACACGTAGCCGCCCTCGAAGGCCGTGTAGACGGGGGTCGGGGGCGCTCCTGCCGCGCCATGCGAGCGGATCCAGTCGGCACGCCAGTCCCCGGTACCGAAGGTCTTGCGAAGAGGCTCATTGACGCTGTCGCCGATCGAGCTGATCGTGAAGTCGGGCCGGACCGACTGCGCGATGAACTGGTACAGCGCGCCGCGCAGGGTAGGGATGGGATCGGACGGGATCCCGCACGTTGCCGCGGCTGCCTCGACATCGCTCAGCAGGGACTCGATATACATCGCATAGCCCGGGGAGCCCTCGACATCGCTGCCGTCGTCGAACACCACGCCGCGCGCGATCGAGACCAGGTTCGCCCACGCGCGGTCGCGCTGGGCGGTGTCGCCGGTGAAGCAGAAGGCCGCGAGCGCACCCGTCTGCCGGATGAGATCGGTGTTGTTGGTGCCGAGGCTGACTTCCTGCCCGGAGCGGAAGCCGCCGATCATCGTGCGCGCATCGCGCAGCGCCGCATCGGCGATGTACGGATCGTTGAGCGTCTGCGCCGCGCATACGAGTGTCTGCGTGCGCAGGCCGCCGTAGATCGACCAGTCGACCCAGCTGCCGCGCGCGCCCTTGTGGTCGTCGATCCAGTAGTAGAGAAGCTGCCGGAAGCGCTCGACCATGGCGGGCTTGTTCGCGTGCACGCCGTAGTAGAGCAGCGGCAGTGCCCAGTACAGCGAGTGCACATGCCGGTCGCCGGAGGTATCGGTTCCCGACTGAGGCTGCCAGGTGGGGTGCTCGCTCAACCGGTACGTACCGCCATTGCCCATGTCGACGATGCCGGCGTAGATCGACTTCGCCTTGCGCTTCTCTGCGCTCGCAGAGCCGGCCGGGAAGACCGAGGTGCACCACGAGCCGAGTTCGGTCGGCATCACGAGCGGGGGCGGCGTCGGCGCAGCGGAGGGGCTGGGTGAAGGGCTGGCCGATGGGCTGGCCGAGGAAGCGGGGTCCACTGGTGCCGCGGTAGCCGCCGGCGAATCAGCGGGCGTAGCCGCGGGTGAGGTCGCGGGTGAGGCCGCGGGTGAGGCCGAAGGCGATACCGACGACGTGGTCGCGTCCTCCGCCCGCGCGGGGCTCGCCTGCATCACCGGCGCAGCAGCCAGTGACAGGGCCAGCACTGCCCCGGCGGCCAGCACGCCGGTCGCCCGGCCGAATCCCATGCGCAACATCCGTCACACCTTCACCCGAACCTGCCCGCCAGGTCAAGTTCGGCATGCTGCACATTAGGAGCATGCGCAGTGCGATCGCGGCCGGGTTTCGCCGCATGATCACCGGCGACCCCGCCGGGCAGCCGGAGTGGGTGCGCGCACTCGAGACCGGCACCGACGCCGGCTACTTCGGCCCCGATTCGGCCGCCTGGGCCGTGCACGGCGCGCTGCCCACGCTCATCGGCGGCATGCGCGCCCTGCTCATGCAGGCCCTGCATCCCGGCGCCCTCGCCGGCGTGCTCCAGCATTCGCGCTACGAGTCAGATCCCCTCGGCCGCCTGGCCGGCACGACCCAATGGCTCACCGTCGTCACCTTCGGCGACCGTGCAGCCGCTGACCGCGAATGCGCCCGCGTGCGCGGCATGCACCGCCGGGTACGCGGGCAGTACCCGACGCCCGCGGGCCCGCGCGACTACACGGCCGACGACCAGGACCTCCTCCGGTGGGTCCACATCGCCTTCACCGACTCGTTCCTCGCCGCGCATCGGATCTGGGGCGGCGCGATCCCGGGCGGCGAGGACGCCTATGTGCGCGAGTGGGCGATTGCCGGCGAGCTGGTCGGCCTCGCAGATCCCCCTCGCTCGGTGGCCGAGCTCAACGCGCAGGTCGCCGGCTATGCCGGGGTGCTGCGCGGAAGCGACGACGCGCGCCGCACGGCCGCCTTCGTGCGCGACATGCCCGTCGCGGCAGCCGGTGCCCCCGCCTACCGGGCCCTGTTCAACGGCGCCGTGGCGACCCTGCCGGCACCGGCGCAGGCCAGGCTCGGCATCTCGGCTCCACCCCTGCCCATTGCCCGCGCGATGGCGGGCGCCGTTCTCGGCGGCCTTCGCCTGGCCTTGGGCCCGTACTCCCCGTCGCAACAGGCCGCCTTCCGCAGGCTCGACTCCCTCTAGCCACACCTGCCTGCAGACAGTGCAAGCGGGGAGCCGGGCGCTGGAGGAGGAGTGCGCTCGGCTCCCCGCTTGCGGGGGGGAAGCTCGCAGGTCAGCCAGTGCTGGCCTGCAGGGTGATCGGCACGGTCAGCTGCTGGCCGCCGCGCTCGACCGTCAAGGACAGGGTGTCACCTGGCTGCTGAGCGCGAACTGTGACGATCAGCTGCGTCGCGTCCTCGAGCGGCTTGCCGTTGACTGCAGTGATCTTGTCGCCCGGCTGCAGGCCCGCTGCCTCGGCCCCGCCGCCCGGCGTGACCTCGGCGACCTGGGCACCGTCGCCCTGGTACTGCATGTTCAGCTGGATGCCCAGCACCGGCGTCGTCGACGAGCCCGTCTTGATGATCTCGTCGGCGATGCGGCCCGCGACGTCGATCGGGATGGCGAAGCCGAGTCCGATCGAGCCGGCCTGCTCGCCCTGGGTCGCGCCCATCGAGGCGATGGCCGAGTTGATGCCAATCACCTCGCCCTTGCCGTTGAGCAGCGGGCCGCCGGAGTTGCCGGGGTTGATCGCTGCGTCGGTCTGGATGGCGCTGATGAAGGCGGTCTCGCCCTCGCCTCCTGCGGTGACCGGACGATTCAACGCGCTGACGATGCCGGTGGTCACGGTGCCCGTGAGCCCGAGCGGAGACCCGACGGCGATGACCGAATCACCGACCTGCAGCGCATCGGACGAGCCGATGTCGACAGTCGGAAGCTTCTTGCGGTCGACCTTCACGACGGCGATGTCGTAGCCGGGGTTGGTGCCGATCAGCTTGCCCGGCACCTTCGTGCCGTCGCTGAACACGACCTCGATCTCGCCGCCGTCGCCGGCGACGGCCGCCACGTGGTTGTTGGTGATGAGGAAGCCGTCCTTGCTGATGACGAAGCCCGAGCCGGTGCCTTCGCCAGCACTGCCCTGCACGTTCAGCTGCACGACGGCCGGTTGCACGCGCGCGGCGATATCGGCGATCGAGCCGGGCATGGCGCTCACGGCGCCCGAGGCAGTGGTACCGGCGGCTGCAGCCACGGCCTGCGCGGGAAGGGTCTCGCGCGCCACGACGTAGCCGAGGGCACCGCCCATGGTTCCGGCGACCAGCGCGATCGCGCCTGCGCCGACGAGTACGGCGACGACCTTCGAGGCGGTGTTCGACGAGGGCCGAGGGGGCATGGGCGCAGCGGGGGGCAGGTCAGCGCCCGCGCCCAGCGGCGGGTAGTAGCCGGCCTCGGGCCGGGCATGGCGCCCGGCGGGATACGGGTTGTCCGGGTAGGCGTACGAGCCCGGGTATTCGGGAGTGGTCACTGCTCCTCCATCGCTCAAGGGACGGCTCACCCAGCCGCCTGGTGCTCAGACACCCGGCAGGTTCCCTCCGTTCCCCGAAAATCCCCGGGGCGGCGATCCCGAACATTCCTCTTACACAGCAGCCGGTTGAATGGGCCCGTGCGCCTGACCACCGACCCCGCCGAGGCTGCTGCTGCCCTGGCTGCAGGCAGGCTGGCGGGGCTGCCGACCGAGACCGTCTACGGCCTCGGCGGCCGGGCCGACTCGCCCGCGGCAGTCGCCCGGATCTATGCGGCCAAGGGGCGCCCGGCCGATCACCCGCTCATCGTCCACGTGGCCAGCGCCGAGGCGGCCTGGCAGTGGGCCCGGCAGGTGCCCGAGCACGCCAGGCGCCTCGCCGAGGCCTTCTGGCCCGGCCCGCTGACCATCGTCCTGGAGCGCTCCGAGCGCGCCGGCGACTTCGTCACGGGCGGCCAGGCGACCGTCGCCGTGCGGGTTCCCGCGCACGCGGGCATGCGAGCGGTCATCGATGAGCTGGCCCGGCTCACCGGCGACCCTGCGATCGGCATCGCGGCTCCCAGCGCGAATCGCTTCGGCAGGGTCAGCCCTACCACTGCCGCCCACGTCATCGATGAACTCGCCGACGCGACCAGCGACGACGATGTCGTCCTCGACGGCGGCGCCAGCGAGGTCGGGGTCGAGTCGACGATCGTCGACTGCACGCGCGAGGCCGCGGTGCTCCTGCGCCCGGGGCAGGTCAGCGCCGACGACATCGAGCAGGTCACCGGAAGCAGCCTGGGCGTGCGCACGTCGGTGCGCGCCCCCGGCATGCTCGCCTCCCACTACGCGCCGCGGGCACGGGTGCTCATCGTCGACCAGGCGGCCCTCGCACGCATGGCGCAGGCTGCGACCACTCCTGCCACAGCGAGCACCGCGGCCCCCGACACCGGCCTCCTTGCGCTCGACTCGGTTGCCACGCCGGCCGGCATGGTCCGGCTGACGGCACCGGCGACTGCCGACGACTACGCCCGCGGCCTCTATGCGGCCCTGCGCGAGGCCGATGCCCTCGGTCTCGCGACAGTGCTGGCCGTCGCACCCGCCGAGCAGGGCATCGGGGCGGCCGTCATCGACCGGCTCACTCGCGCGGCCGCCGGCGGCTGACCAGGCTCAGGCGTAGCCGAGCTCGTCGAGCCGGTCGTCGCTGATGCCGAAGTGGTGCGCGAGCTCGTGCACGACCGTGATCCGCACCTCGTCGACGACCTCGTCCACGGACGAGCACATCTCCAGGATCGGCCTGCGGAAGATGCTGACCTGGTCGGGCAGCACGCCGGCATACCAGCTGCCGCGCTCGGTCAGCGGAACCCCTGAATACAGGCCCAGGAGGTCGGGGTCATCCGCCGGGGCATCGGCCTCGACGATCACGACCACATTGTCGAGCAGGCCGGCCAGCTCGGGCGGAATGGAGTCGAGCGCCAGCCCCACGAGCTCCTCGAACTGCTCCGGTGCCATGTCGATCACGGCACCATGCTCGCCCATGCCCCCATTCGACCGCGACCGCAGGGCCTCGCTACAGTTATGGGGCATCACAGCAAGGCCCCGTAGCGCAGTCGGTTAGCGCGCCGCCCTGTCACGGCGGAGGTCGCCGGTTCGAGCCCGGTCGGGGTCGCCCACCAGAAGTCCCGGTCAGTCAGCTGACCGGGACTTCTGCTTTCCGCGAGCGCTTGCGCGAGCGCACCCGCGCCGAGCCGACGACGAGCAGCACGCAGGCGATCGCCAGGAGCGACCCGAGCACTCCGTTGGCGTGCAGCGCGACGGCGATCGCCTCCTGCATGACGCTGTCGACGGGCACGCCGTCGGGAAGCGGCATGCTGTACTGCGACATCACGTCGACCGAGGTCGACGAGTCCTGGATCTGGGTCATCATGTCGCTGGCCTGGCTCGCGCTCATGCCGCTCGCCTCGAAGTCGTTCATCATGAACAGGCGCCCGAGCCCGAAGACGGCGGAGTTCATGATCACGACGGCCAGCACCGCGCCGATCGAAACGCCCGAGCCGCGGTAGGCGGCCACCTCGCCGGAGTCCTCGTCCGAGGCCGTCGACATCAGGCCGCTGGTCACCGTGATCGATGCCGCGACCGTGAGGATGTTGTAGATCGCGACGTAGGCGGCGGGCACCCACAGCGGCGACGACACTGTCACTGCGAAGGACAGCAGCATCGCGACTGCGAGCACGGCGAACAGCCACGCGGCCGTGCGGGTCACGCCGATGCGCCGCATCAGCGGGCCGGCGATGAAGCGCGTGCCAAGGATCGCCCCTGCCTGGGCAGGCACCATGATCAGCGCTGTCTGCAGCACCGACAGTCCGTAGAGGTACTGGAAGGCCATCGTCATCAAGAAGACCACGTTGATGAGCGGGATGATGATGACGACGACAAGCAGCAGGCGTGCCCGCCGCTGCCGCAGCGGCTTCAGCGTGAAGCTCGGTGCCGCCAGGCGCCGCAGCAAGAGCATGAGCGCGAGGGCCGAGAGGATCCCGATCCCGGCGAAGACCAGCACCGCCGGGGAGATCGCATGGCTGTGCCCGAACTGCTGGAGTGCCTGCACGAAGCAGACCACGGTCAGACCGGCGAGGACGGGAGTGCGCTTGTCGCCGACAGGGCGCACCTCGCGCGCAGGCGGCAGCAGGGTGCGGGCCGCGATGAAGATCAGCACGCCCGCCAGCACCCATACGACGGGCACCAGGCGCCAGGAGTGGTTCAGCACGACGGCCCCGGTGACCACCGGGAATAGCATCCAGGTGAACGGCGAGACCATGCCGAACGTGCCGAAGGCCCGCGCCCGCGCGGCTGGCTCGGCGAACTGGTCAGACAGCAGGCCGAAGACGACGATCTGGATCGCGGTCGCGGCGACGCCCTCGACCAGCAGGCCCACCACGAGCAGCCCGAGTCCCTGCGTGACCACGACCATGGCCGAGCCGATGATGAACAGGATGCTCATCCACGTGATGACCGTGCGATGGCCCCGTCGGTCGCCCAGGCGACCAGCCAGGAAGACGATGAGCAGGGAGGCGATCGACGGGATCGTCAGCGCGACGCTGGCCTGCTCATTCGTCAGCCCGAGATCGGTCAGCATCGGCGTGAGCATGTAGTTGAAGGACGCCGCGACAGTCAGCGACGCGCCCATCGCGATGCACAGGCCGAGCAGGGTCCGGCCAGCGGTCGATTCGGCTTCGGCCATGCGTGAACCCTAGGGGCGACGCCCGGGCCCAGGAGCCCTCATCACGTGTCGCACACGTGAGTGCTGCCGGACATGTAGATCCTGCCGCAGATGTGACACACCACTGCGCCGCCGTGACCGCCAGCGACGGCATCGAGGCTCTCCTCCGGCAGGGAATCGTCCTCCGGCGCATTCGCGCCTTCTTCTCCGGTCATGAGCACATGGTGCACGAAGGAACACGAGGGCATACGAGAGAACATGAACGAAGGTGGATCCGGGATGGAAGGCAGGGGGTATCCCCAGGGGCCGAAATGCCGCCCAACAGCCCGCAAGGACCCCGCCAATCAAGGGAAATGCCTGCTGGTATCTTTCTGCCCACGGCCAGGTAGCTCAGTTGGTACGAGCGTCCGACTGAAAATCGGAAGGTCGGCGGTTCGACCCCGCCCCTGGCCACCACACTTGGTGGCTATTTCCCTCACAAATTGATGCGTAGTGTGGCATCTCTGCTGCAGGTGGTCAGAGGCCCCGTGCACCGATGTGCACGAACGTGTTTCCTGGATTCACCTAGACGCATGGTGCTGCACGTCGTGAGCTAGGGATTTCGGTCGTGGCCCGTCACTCGTCGGTCTGCTATGCCAGAGTTGGAGCACAACCTGCCCCGACGGCAGGCAACGGGGCGGGGTGGGACGAGTGTCACGGACATACTGGCTGGACCTCTTCACGGTTGAGACCTGGGATGAGTTTCGCGCTGCAGGCATGTCGATTTCAGGATTCCGTGAGTCCCGCTGGTCCATCGTGCAGAAGATCCGCGAAGGTGACTACTTGCTCTGCTACCTGACTCGCGCCTCGCGCTGGGTTGGGATTCTGGAGGTCGTAGGTGAGCCTTTCTCCGACGACACACCGATCTGGTCGACCGAAGCCTTCCCCGCCCGTGTGCACGTTCGCCCCGTCATCGCGCTAGACCCTGAAAACGGTGTTCCCGTCCTCGACATGCGTGAAGAACTCACGGTGTTTGAGGGATTGAGCAACCCGAACATGTGGAGCGGCAACTTCCGCGGCTCCCCATATCGCTGGAAAGCGGTCGATGGCGAGGCGGTTCTGAGGGCATTGCAGGAAGCACAGACCAACCCTGTCGACCGCCCACTGGGCAAACTTCGCAAGGCAGCCAAGGCCAGCCCCACTACGACGGCTCGGGTAGCCGATCTCCCTGCGAGCATTCCCGGGGACGACGAACTGTCAACAGCGACAGAGACTGAGGGCACCGCCCACACAGAAATCCAGTACCGACTCATGAAGCTAGGCGCGGACCTTGGCTTTCAAGTGCATGTGGCCAGCAATGACCAGAACCGCACATGGCAAGGTCACCGTCTGGGCGACATGCCGCGCCGCATCGACTCGCTGCCGCACACATTCGATGCGGAGACGAACCGCACTATCGAATTGATCGATGTGCTGTGGCTGAAAGGCAATGCCTTTGTGGCGGCGTTTGAGATCGAAAGCACCACAAGTGTGCACTCTGGCTGCTTGCGCAGCAGCCCAACATCTCCATTCCGTTGTTTATCGTCGCCCCTGAAGCTCGACGCGAGAAGGTAATTCGGGAGGTCAATCGACCAACCTTCGGCCGTGTAGATCCCCCGCTGGTGGAGGTGTGTCGCTACATCTCTTTTGAGACTTTGCGAGAAAAGTTGGATAGCGCGGCGCAGTTCATCAAGTACTTGAAGCCAGACTGGCTTCAGACAGTGAGCGACAGTTGTGCCCGAGAGGAACTTTGACTCTGCTGAATCCGTGTCCTACCGAATGGGA
>CAYFLP010000009.1:5442-23024 GCA_964344045.1 uncultured Bifidobacteriaceae bacterium | reverse complement strand
CGGGAGCGGCCTTCTTCGCAGGAGCCTTCGCGGGAGCGGCCTTCTTCGCGGCCGGCTTCGCCGGGACTGCCTTCTTGGCGGGAGCCTTCTTCGCTGCGGGCTTGGCAGCGGTCTTCTGCGCGGGCATGGAGCGGGCGGCGCCTTCCTGTATGAGTTCCACGACAAGAGCCCGTGTCAACCCCCTGAACGGGATGTCGACGGACGGGCCGGAACACCGTCATTGTGCCACACCTTCCTTACGGCACGGTCAGCAGCGCCCGTCCCTCGCCCACCTCAATGCGCAGCGCCTCCTCCTGCACCACGGGGGCACCCACCGCGAAGGGGCCCAGCCCATCGACCCAGAACCGCCCCTCCCAATGGGCAGCAACCCGCACCCGGTAGCCCCCTGCGGATAGATAGGCGTGCGTGACCGACATGCAGGGAAAGGCACAGCCCGGGGTGCGCGCGGTCATGGCGGTACCGTCGCCGAAGTCCCATGCCCAGGAAGCAGCAGCCTCGAGATGCGAGGGCAGTCCGCCCAGGGTCTCGTCGATCTCGAGGGCGCCCTGGTCCTGCCCGCTCGCGAAGTTCACCGGAATCTGCGCGATCGCGCCGTGTGACGGCTCGGCCGCCGGTACGAGGCCGGGGACGCTGCGGCGCAAGGAATCCCGCGCTCCCTGGGCAACCTGCTGGACCGTTACCGGCACGCCGATGCAGACCACGCCGATGTCCTCCCAGGCCCCCGGCTTCGGCGCGAACCATGACCGCAGGAGGTGGCGGCCGCCGGGACACCCTCGACTCACGGACATGCAGGCCGGGGACCCGCTGAACGCCGTGCCTGGTCCGGGCTCAGAGCCTGTCCCGTCCCCCAGGCACGGGGTCGTCAGGCGCCAGGCACAGCCGAGGCAGGAGGCCACGCGACGGCGATCGGCCTCGCCAGCGGACACCGGCAGGATGAGTCCGCCGGTGCCAACGTAGGCATCATGAGCGTCGTCGGCGGTGAAGTTCCCCGCGTGCGCGGCGGGTGCAGCGAAGACCTGGGCGACGATGGCCAGAACGACCCAGAGGACCGCGTGACGTGCTGCCCGTGACATGGCAGGACGGTAGGCAGTTAGTGTGCGCGACCGCCAGCGCCCGGATGGGCGGCTGTGGACAACTATTCCGCGTGATCCACGCGCGACAGGGCGTGGCGGACGAAGGCACCCACCTGCTCGTCCTCGACGAGGAAGCCGTCATGCCCGAACTCCGAGGTGAGCACATGGAGCCGGTCGGCCCCTGGGGCGCCATCGACCAGTTGCTGCTGGAGGTAGATCGGGAACAGCCGGTCGGAATCGATGCCGACCACCGTGAGCGGCGCCGTGATGCCGGCAAGGACGCCTGCGATGCCACCGCGTCCGCGGCCGACGTCGAACAGGCTCATGGCCCGGGTGAGCGCAATGTAGGTATTGGCATCGAACCGCCGCGCGAGCTTGTCGGCGTGGTGGTCGAGATAGGACTCGATCGCGAACCGCCCGCCGGCATAGGGATCCTCGGCAGCCTGCGGCGCGCGGCCGAACCTGTCCGCGAGCTCGGCCTCGCTGCGATACGTCAGGTGGGCGATGCGCCGCGCGATGCCCATGCCCGCGTGCGGTCCGTCGCCATCATCGGCCCCGTAGTAATCGCCGCCGCGGAAGCGCGGATCGGCCTCGATGGCTGCGATCTGGGTCGAGTGGGTCCCGATCTCATCGGCGCTGACTGCCGCCGTGCTGCCTAGGACAAGCCCGCCGCGTACGCGCTGCGGGCTGCGGGCCATCCACTCCAGGACTCGCATGCCGCCCAGGGAAGGCCCCAGCATGAGCGCATAGGAGTCGATGCCCAGCGCATCGGCCAGCCGCATCTCGACCGTGACCATGTCGCCCACCGTCACGACTGGGAACCTGCTGCCCCAGGGCTGGCCATCGGGTGCGGTCGAGGCGGGGCCCGTCGTGCCCTGGCAGCCGCCCAGCACGTTGGCGCACACGACGAAATAGGCATCGGTGTCGATGGGACGCCCTGGGCCAACGAGGGAGTCCCACCACCCTGCGGTCCGGTGGCCTTCGCCAGCGGGTCCGGTCACGTGGGAGTCGCCCGTCAGCGCATGGCAGATGTAGACGGCGTTTCCATGGTCCGGTGCGAGCGTGCCCCAGGTCTCGTAGGCCACAGTGACCTCTGGAAGGTGTCCCCCGAGCTCCAGGTCGAGGGGACCCAGGCCGATGAACTGCCGCTGGCCAGCGGGGTCCCCCTCCCGCCACGCACCGGTGGCGGGAGGAAGACCCTCGTAGCTGAGCGGCCCGTACCCGGACATGATCAGGATGCAGCCGCGGCGAAACCGGACTCGAGGTCCGCCAGGATGTCGTCGATGCCTTCGATGCCCACGGCCAGTCGCACGAGACCGGGAGTCACGCCTGCTGCGGCCTGCTCCTCGGCGCTGAGCTGCGAGTGCGTCGTGGAAGCCGGGTGGATCACCAGGCTGCGCACGTCGCCGATGTTGGCGACATGGCTATGCAACTGCAGGCCCTCGACGAACTTGCGGCCGGCCTCGAGGCCTCCGGCGATCTCGAAGGACAGCACCGCGCCCGTGCCCTTGGGCGCGTACTTCTGGCCGAGTGCGAACCACGGGCTGGTCGGCAGGCCTGCGTAGTTGACGGACAGCACGCTCGGATGGCCGGCCAGGTAGGCGGCAACCGCCTTGGCGTTCGTGACGTGGCGCTCGATGCGCAGCGAGAGCGTCTCAATGCCCTGGGCGATCAGGAAGGCGTTGAACGGGGAGATCGCAGCGCCCGTGTCGCGCAGCAGCTGCACGCGAGCCTTGAGGATGAACGACAGGTTCGCGCCGAAGGCCGAGCCGACGCCGAGGTCGCGTGCGTAGACGAGTCCGTGGTAGCTCGGATCAGGCGTGTTGTAGTTCGGGAAGCGGTCAGGGTACTGCGCGTAGTCGAAGGTGCCGCCGTCGACGATGGCTCCGGCGACTGCGGTGCCGTGCCCGCCGAGGTACTTGGTGGCAGAGTGGATCACGACGTCCGCGCCCCATGCCAGTGGGTTGACGAGGTAGGGGGTCGCGACGGTGTTGTCGATGAGCAGCGGCACGCCGACCTCATGGGCCACCTTCGCAACGGCCTCGATGTCGAGAACGTCGTTCTTCGGATTCGCGATCGACTCGCCGAAGAATGCCTTGGTGTTCGGGCGCACGGCCGCGCGCCACGACTCGGGATCGTCGGGATTGTCGACGAAGGTGCATTCGATGCCGAGCTTCGGCAGCGTGTAGTGGAAGAGGTTGTAGGTGCCGCCGTACAGGCTCGGGCTGGAGACGATGTGATCGCCGGCCTCGGCGATGTTCAAGATCGCCAAGGTGATCGCAGCGGAGCCGCTGGCGACCACCAGGGCCGCAACGCCGCCCTCGAGCGCTGCGATGCGCTCCTCGACCACGGCCTGAGTGGGGTTCATGATGCGGGTGTAGATGTTGCCGAGCTCCTTGAGCCCGAACAGGTTGGCAGCATGGGTCGTGTCGTTGAACGTGTACGACGTCGTCTGGTAGATGGGCAATGCGCGAGCATTGGTCGCGGCATCGGGTGCCTGGCCGGCGTGGATCTGCTTAGTCTCGAAGGACCAATCGGCGCTCATGGGGTACTCCTGTTCACCGCACGGGGCGGAAGTAGCGCACGCGAACGTGCGAATGACTTCGGATCTTGCCCTGTGCAAGACCCGCGCTTGCCCCGACGTGGGGGCCAGGTCTTCATCCGGAGCACCCCACCGCGGTGGAGGGTTGCCGTCCAGTGAGCCGGAGCTTTGCCCTTGCCGATTGACTCGACGCAGGCACTGGAACTCTTGACCTACGCGGAACTATAGCCGAACCCACTACCGGCCTGGCAACCGCACCTCCTCGCGTGTCAGCGTCTGCATGCACTCGCGCCACACAGCCGGAGACACCCCGCTGCGCAGTGCGGAGTCGATGAGCAGCGCCAGGCTGTAGTCCGGCCGGGCTCCGAGTGCGACCGTCACGGCCGTTGCAGCGCGCGCTCCATCGCCCATCAGCCACGATCCGGCCGCGGCGCACGTGGCAACTGGCGCAACGCGCGAGGGACGCGCACCGCGAACCGCGCAGCGCAGGTGCTCGGCGAACGCCCGCACGGCGGTGGGCGACATGCGCGCCATCTCCCACAGCACGGTGTCGCGCACCCGGACATCCGTCAGCCCGAGTTCGGTCACGGCGAGCCGGTCGATTCCGGTGGGACTCGTGCGCGGCCGCGACCGGCCCAGGATGACCCCGATCGCACGGTCACGCCATGGATCCTGGCGGCGGGACTTCGCACTGAGCCAATCCTGCGTCGGGGCATAGGCACGGACCTTCGCCGCAAGCGCTCGATCGCGCGCGAGCTCCAAGTCCAGGGACGCCCTCTGCGGCAGCGGGGCATTGCCCAGCACGGTGAACTCCGCGGCCACTCGGCCCGCCACCTCGACAGGAACCAGGCGCCCGTCCGCGGGGCAGCAGGTGCCGGGAGTGCACAGGAAGCTCCACCACCGGCTGCCGTCGACCCTCAGCGCATCGCGCACCTCCAGGCCATGGTGGCGGGCCAGCTCCTCCGTTGTCGCCACGAGTCCCGCGAGGTCGGTGCGCTCCGAAACTGCGACGATGACCACCTCGTCCGCCTGCGTCGTGGCATGCGGTGCCCACAGCGTCGTCAGCCATTCGCCTAGGTGGCTGCCGCCCGAGTCGTCGACCGCCGCGGGAAGCAGGTCAAGGCGCTCGGTGAGCACGAGCCGGCCCTGACGCAGCCACAGCACGATCATGCTCTCCTCGGGGGCGAACCCCAGAAGGTATGGCAGCGAGGCGACCAGGGAGTCCGGGCTGCGCAGGCAGACGTCGGGAAGGGAGTGCGTGCCGAATGCATGGCCGGTGGCCGGGGGCGTCGATGTCATGCCCGCACCCTGCGCGGTGGCCGACGGCCCTGGCTACGGCGCTCATGGTCCCTGTGGACGAGAGCGCGCTCAACCGGCGGGCTGTGCACAGTGGCCATCGCGCTGCGGGCATGAAGCAGCCCGGCTGCTGAAGGCTTCCCCTCCCGCAGCAGCCGGGCGCAGTCACACCATATGCGCACGCCTCACGGACCCGGACACGACACGCCGGGCCCTGCGTGCGGCTACCTCGAGTGCAGGCCGCGCGCGAGGATCACTTCGCTGCCGCGAAGGTGCGCGTCGCGCGACGGAACCACAGCACGAGTGCGACGACACCGATGATGATCTGCGGCAGGTAAGACGCCATGCGCCACACGACATCGGCAGCCTGCGCCTGGGCGCCGGAGACCCCCATGCTCTGCAGCAGCGCGATCATGAGCGCATCGGTCGTGCCGAGCCCGCCTGGCGTGATGGGCACCATGAGCATGATCTGCGACGTTGCGAAGGCGCCGAACGCCGCCAGTGGCGAGGTGCCGTCCGCAGACCAGCCCTCGACCCCGCGCAGCGAGAAGTACATGATCAGGAACTGGGTCATGATCACGCCCACCTGCGCGAGCGTGATCAGCAGCCAGCGCCTGCGCAGGACGTCGTACATCGTGACGCGGAAGCTGGTGATCGGCTTGACCAGGTCGAGGTCCTTCAGCTTCGCGATGCGCCCTCGCAGCGGGTTGATCAGGGTATTGCCGAGGCGGCCGACGGCCGTGGCCAGCTTCTCCGAGCGCATGATCAGCACGAATCCCACGACGACGACGACGAGGATCGACAGGCCGACCGGTGCCACCCAGTCGTACGAGCTGGCGCCGCCGGACATGCTGAGCGCGGCAACGCCGAGGATCGGCAGGCCAAGGCTGACCAGTGCGCTCCACAGGCCCACCGCCGTGATCGCCGCCGTGGCTGCGGCGCCGGGCACCTTGTACGTCGCGAGCATGGCGTACTGCACCGCAAGGCCGAAGGCCCCGCCCGCAGGCACGCCATTGCTGATCGCGAAGGCGGCCTGGTTGATCTGCTGCGACGGCCAGTACTTCAGGCCTGGCGTGGCCGACATGAACGGGAATCCATAGACGACGAGGTACACGACCACGGATACCGCGATGAGGATCAGGGCCAGGGGCGTCATCTTCTGCAGCTCGGCAAAGGCTGCCGCATAGCCCGATCCGGTGACCTGCGGGATCACCTTCCAGAACATCAGGACGATGACCGCGAGGCCGATGACGCCCAGGATGATCGACTTGCGCTTGTCGAGCTTGGCCGTGGGCGCAGCGCCGGCGGCACTGCTGTCGCCCGCCGTCGAATCGCCGGCCGGACCCGGATCAGCAGCGGGAGCGGCCTCGGCTGCGGCTGCGCTTTCGTTTTCGGACATGGCGGGAGCCTGCCACATGGAAGCCTGGGCGAATATGCGCCTTGCCGTCCAGTCGCGATTGGGAGGGGGTCCCTGCAGACGACGAATCCGCGTTGGGCAGTATTCGGGGCATGAGGCTTGACCACATCTCGTATGCATGCACAACTGCAGAGGTGGCCGATGTCGTCCAGCGCATCGGCAGCGATCTCGGGGCGTCCTTCCAGGACGGCGGGCGACACCCCTCGTTCGGCACGCGCAACTTCATCCTGCCGGTCGCAGACGGCTGCTACCTCGAGGTGGTGTCAGCCCTCGACCACCCGGCCGCCGACAAGGCACCCTTCGGCCGGGCAGTCGCCCAGCGCGCTTCGGACGGCGGCGGCTGGATGAGCTGGGTGGTCGCCGTCGACGACATCAGCTCCGTCGAGGAGCGCCTTGGCCGCGAGGCTCGCGCAGGCCACCGGATCCGCCCCGACGGCGTTGACCTGAACTGGAAGCAGCTGGGAGTCCTCGAGGTCCTCGAGGATCCCCAACTGCCCTTCTTCGTCGAATGGTCGTGCACCGAGACCGAGCACCCGTCGACGGGCGGCGGTGCGGTCGCCATCGAGCGCATCGAGATGTCCGGCGATCCCGAGGCGATCAGCGCCTACCTCGGCTGCGGCGACGAGCTTCCCCTCGACGGCATCGAGGTCGACTGGGTCGAGGCAGACGAACCCGGCATAGTTGCCGTGTGGTTCTCGACTCCGCACGGTAGCGTTCGCATCGACTAGGTACCGCCACCTGCGAGGGGGAATACATGTCGGGCTTTCAGTACGTCTCAGGGGATTCGCTCCCCTGGGAGAAGAACGTCCTCGGCTCACAGGTCACCCGCCTGCGCACGGACGGCGCGATGCTCACCATCGTCCACGGCCGCAAGGGTGACGTCGTCCCCGCGCACGGCTACAGCAAGGGCTCGGTGACCTACGTCGTCAACGGCTCGATCGAGGTGGATGGCCAGGTCCTTCAGGCGGGCGACGCAGGCACGTACGTCGCGCCAGGCGGGTACTTCTCCGTCAAGTTCCTCGAGGATTCGACATACGTCGTGGCACGCGCGGCCCGCGACGAGATCACCGTCCCCGACCTCGGTGAGCGCGCGGCCCACCATCTCGACGCCTGAGCCGGAGAGAATGTGTCCACCCCTGACCCGAGCCCGCAGGGAAATGCCGACGACGCAGTCCCCGGCACCCTGCGCCTGACCGCTGGCATCACCTGGCGCCTGCTGGTCGTGCTGGCCGGCGTGGCCGTGGCCGGCTACATGCTGAACATCATCATGCCGGTGGTGTTCGCGCTCTTCTTCGCGATGCTCATGACCGCGTGGGCCCAGCCACTGATGAACGTCTTCCACAAGAAGCTGCCCAAGGTGCTGTCCATGGTGCTGGCGCTCCTCGTGATCGGCGCTGCCGTCGTGGTGATCCTGGGAACCGTCATCAAGTCGACCATCGACGAGGGCCCCAAGCTCGTGGCGTCCATCCAAAGCGGCCTGACCGAACTCGAGGCATGGCTTCGAGATGGTCCCCTTCACCTCACCGACGAGTCCATGGCGAACCTGGTCACCCAGGTCCAGGGCTGGGCCAAGACCGTTGCGGGCGGCCTGCTCGGGGATGCGATGGGCGCACTGGGCTCCATCGGCACCCTGGTGATCGCGGGGTCGGTCTTCTTGTATGCGGTCGTGTTCTTCATGCTCTCGCCGCAGACGATCTGGAATTGGTTCATCTCCTGGATGCCCCGGCCCATGCGCACCCCGATCGACACCTCCGGCCACATCGCCTGGGACTCCATCTCCGGCTATACCCGCGGCATCGTGGTCGTCGCCTTCGCAGACGCCACGCTTGTCTTCGTCGGGCTCCTGATCCTCCAGGTCCCGCTCGCGCCTGCCCTTGCAGCAGTCGTCTTCCTCGGTGCCTTCATCCCCGTGATCGGCGCGCCCATCGCGACCTTCTTCGCCGCCGTCGTGGCACTGGCCGAGCGCGGTCCGATCGTTGCGCTGCTGGTCGTCGGCCTCACGGTCATCGTGGGCTCCTTCGACGGTGACGTCCTCCAGCCGCTGGTCATGGGCAAGGCCGTCAACCTGCACCCGCTTGCCATCGTCGCCGCCATCGCGGCCGGCAGCATTGCCATGGGCATCGTCGGCGCCCTCATCGCCGTGCCGATCGCCGGTGCCATCTACGGTGTCGCCAAGTACCTGACCGGACGCGACCCCGAGCACCCCTATCCGCCGCCGTCGCCCGTGCCCGAGCCTGCCGGGGCCACCTAGTCCTGCGCACGACGCGCCGGTGCGGCGTGCGTGCCCTAGTACTCGACGTGCCCTAGTACTCGACGTGCCCTAGTACTCGACGTGGCAGCCGACGAGATGGTCGTTGACGAGGCCGCAGGCCTGCATGGCCGCATAGGCCGTGGTCGGCCCGACGAAGACGAAGCCCGCTGACTTCAGCGCCCGTGCGAGCCCTGCTGAGCGCGTGGTAGCAGCAGGGACCTCGACCTGGGCCACCGGCCTCGGTCGCCCAGGCTCGGCGAAGCCCCACACGAGGGAGTCCAAGGCCCCCTCTCCCCCGTCCTGCTGCAGGCGCACCACGGAGCGCGCATTGGCGATGGTCGCCTCGATCTTGCGTCGATTGCGGACGATGCCCGCATCCTGCATGAGGCGATCCACGTCGCCCGGGCCGAAAGCCGCCACCGCCCGGGGCTCGAATCCGCAGAAGGCCTCGCGGAAGGCCGGTCGCTTGCGCAGGATCGTGATCCAGGCCAGCCCGGACTGGAAGGCCTCCAGGCTCACCCGCTCGAACAGGGCCTGGTCGCCGTGCACCGGGCGACCCCATTCGGTGTCGTGGTAGTCGACGTACACCTGCGACGCGCCTGCCCAGCCGCACCTCGCCAGCCCGTCGGCTCCTGCTACCAGGTCATCCATTCGCGCATTCCGGCGCCTGCGCCATTGCCTCCTGCAATTGAGGGTCGTCGGACTGGGCCAGGGAGCTCACCGCGGTGACCAGTTCCTGCAGGTGGCCATAGGACTGCTTCGCTGCGCTCAGCGCGGTGAGCGCAGCCGCACCCTTGCCGAGCACCCCATCGGCCTCGCCCACGGCGGCCACCTGGGCGCTGAGCGCATCGACTTCGGCCTGGGCGCCATTGCCCAGCTCGACCACCCGGGCGACATCGGCCTGCACGCCGGTGAGCTCAGGAGGGACGACCGCCAAGGTGGTGACCGTTCGCCCGAGCGCATCGGCAACGGCGAGCGCCTGCCCGCGCAGCTGCCTGTTCAACTGCTCGACGATGTCGGCCGAGGTGGTGATTGTCAGGTCACGCCCGAACTTCGCGACCGCGGCGTCGAGTGCCGCCCGGTCCTTGCAGTACTGCCCCGCCCACACGACTTCGGCAGGAGTGGGAGTCGGCGATGGCGTCGCGGAGTCGGCGCTTGCCGCCGAGCTTGCCGCTCCCCCCGAAGAATCACCCGAACACCCCGCCAGCGCGAGGCCAGCGGACAGGCCCGCGGCGCACAGCGCCACGACGGTACGGCGCCTCACGGGATCACCGACTGCGCTGCCCACAGGTTGATGTCCGCCTCGACGGCGAACTCGTCGATGGCGGCGAGCTCGACGTCGGTGAAATCGAGGCCCTGCACGGCGGCGGCGGTCTCGATCAGCTGGGCAGGCGAGCTCGCGCCGAGCAAGGTGCTGGTGACCCGCGGATCCCGCAAGGTCCAGGCAACGGCCAGCTGGGCCAGGCTCTGCCCGCGCGCGGCCGCGATCTCGGCGAGCCCGCGGATGCGGTCGAGGTTCTCGTCCGAGAGCATCGCGGGATCCAGGGACTTGTCCGCCGAGGCGCGCGAGCCGGCCGGCACGCCATCGAGGTAGCGGTTGGTCAGCAGGCCCTGGGCCAGCGGCGAGAAGGTGATCGCTCCGGCGCCAGCCTCCTGCAGGGCGTCGAGGAGCCCATCCTCGATCCAACGGTTGAGCATCGAGTACGAAGGCTGGTGGATGAGCAGGGGCGTGCCCATCTCGGCCAGGATGCGCGCCGCCTCGAGGGTGCGCCCGGGCGAGTACGAGGAGATGCCGGCGTACAGGGCCTTGCCCTGCTGGACGGCAGTGTGCAGTGCGCCCATCGACTCCTCGAGCGGGGTATCGGGGTCGGGGCGGTGGTGGTAGAAGATGTCGACGTAGTCCAATCCCAGGCGATCGAGGCTCTGGTCGAGGCTCGCGAGGATGTGCTTGCGGGAGCCCAGGTTGCCGTAGGGGCCGGCCCACATGTCCCAGCCGGCCTTGCTGGAGATGACCAGCTCATCGCGCAGGCCGCTGAAGTCCTCTCGCAGGATGCGGCCGACGTTGACCTCCGCCGAGCCGAACGGCGGTCCGTAGTTGTTGGCGAGGTCGAAGTGGGTGATGCCCAGGTCGAAGGCCGTGCGCAGGATCGAGCGCTGCACCTCGAGCGGCTTGTCGTCGCCGAAGTTGTGCCAGCACCCCAGCGACACAACCGGGAGGAACAGCCCATTGCGCCCGCATTGCCGGTAGGGCATGCGCCCGTCGTAGCGCTGCGGCTCGGGTGCGTACGAGGAGAGGATCGACATACCGCGATCCTCTCACCCCCGCCCGCATGGCAGGCAGCCTGTCGTCCAATCCCCTCCGGTCACCAGGCCTCAGCCCTGGTGCCGGCTGGGCACGATCACTACTGCCGGGTGAAGGGCAGCGTGTTGGTGAGCCAGGTGATGAACGCGCCCGGATTGCGGCTCTGGGTCCACACGCGACCCGGGCCGGTCATGTCGACGACCAGGCCCTCGCCCGACTTCATCGACGTCATAAGGCCCGACACCGTCCGGGTGTTCATCTGCAGGCCGTCGTCGTAGGCCACGATGTGGCCGGAGTCGATCGTGAAGGCCTGTCCGGCCTCCAGGACATGCAGGTCGAGGGCTCCATAGGCCGAGACCATGCACTGGCCAGAGCCGGTCAGCCGGGCGACGAAGCCGCCCTCCCCGCCGAACATGTTGTTCATGCCGCCCCACTTGGTGTCCATCTCGAGCGACTCGTCATTGGCGAGCCAGGCCCCGCGCGTGACGGCGAGGCCACGGTCGGGCGTGACGTCGATCAGGGCCACGTCGCCGGGCAGGTAGGGGGCGACATCTACCCAGCCCCCAGCCACCTGCGACCGGTAGGTGGTGACGAAGAAGGAATCCCCGCCCAGCGCGCTGCGCTTGAGGGCCTTCAAGAACCCGCCCTGCATCTTGGCTTCGATCTCGATGCCCATGCTCATGGCAGCCATCGAGCCCGACTCGGCACGGACAGCCTGACCGGGCTCGAGGAAGATGCGGCCGACGGCGAATGCCGGCTGGTGGCGAAGCTCTGCGTGCATGGTGCCCCCTCAAGTTGACGTGGTGCCAGCCTAGGGGCGCAGTCGCGCGGCAGCGGGGAAACAGGCGAATCGGACGCCTGGACGCTCAGCCGATCGCGCGCGGATCCGTTCGCCAGGAGTCCAGCACCCGGTAGTACTGGGACCGCTCGAATGCGTGGGGGTCCTCGGCATTGCCCGCCGAGAGTGCCCCGCGCAGCTGTCGCACCGATTCGTATTCATGCTCGACAAGCCAGGCGCTGCACTCGGCGAGGATCTGTGCCGCGCGCTCCGGCCCGCGGCGCAGGACCTCGCTGGCAGCCATGGCGACGTCGGCTCCGGCCAACAGCGCCTTGACGACGGTATGCCCGTCGCGGACCCCGCTCGTCAGTGCCAGGCTCGTGCCGGGCAGATGGGGGCGCAGCAAGGCGATCCAGCGCAGCGGCAGCCGCTCCTCCCCCGCATGCGAGAGATCCAGCCGGGGCACGACCTGCATGGTCTCGATGTCGAGATCGGGCTGGTAGAAGCGGTTGAACAGCACGAGGCCATCGGCGCCGGTCTCCACCACTCGGCTCGCGAAGTTCGCGAAGGCGGAGAAGTAGGGGGACAGCTTGACGGACACCGGGACGCTGACCGCCCTGCGCACGGCTGCGACCAGGGCCAGGTACTCGCCCTCGATCTCGCTCGCCGCCTTGGCGGGGTCCGTCGCGACGTCGTACATGTTCAACTCGATGGCCTGGGCCCCGGCCTCGACCAGTTCCGCCGCGTATCGAACCCAGCCCCCCGCGCTGTAGCCATTCAGGCTGGCGATGACCGGGATGGTCAGCCGGCTCGAGGCCTGCTCGACAAGGCGCAGGTGGCGATCGATGCCGAGGTTGCCGAGCACCACGTCGGGGAAGTAGTCGACGGCCTCGCTGGACGAGCCTGCGCCGGCTTCCAGCCGTTCGACCAGGAGCATCTCCTCGGCCTCGACCTCTTCCTCGAACAGGCTCGGCAGCACCACAGCACCGACTCCCGCATCCTCCAGGCGCAGCAGCGAGTCCATGGTCCGCGTCGCCGGCGACGGCGAGGCCACGAGCGGCGATCGCAGCCGCATGCCCAGGTAGTCGGCTTCCAGGCCGTGCACGGTGCTCATGCGGGCTCCTCCACGCTCTGTGCCATCTCCGCGATCGGCTCTCCCACATGCGGGATCTCGCGTTCGACCCCGGCGAGCTGCTCGTAGAAGTGCCATCGCTCGTCGATGTCGGCCTGTGCCAGGGCCTGGAGCTCGTCCGCACGCTCGGGATCGATGCGCTCCAGGACGGAGAACCGGGTCTCGGAGGCGAGGAACTCCCGGACCGGACGCGTCGGTGCCGCGCTGTCGAGGCTGAACGGATGGGTGCCCGGCTCCGGAGCCGGGTGGTACCGGTACAGCGGCCAATAGCCGGTGGACACAGCGGCCTTCTGGTGCTCCATCGAGGTGCTCATCTCGATGCCGTGCGCGATGCAGGTCGAGTAGGCGATGACGATCGACGGACCCTCGTGGGCGGCCGCTTCGAGCATCGCGCGCACCACCTGGGTCTCGTTGGCGCCCATCGCGACCTGCGCCACGTAGACATCTCCATAGGCCTGCGCGAGCAGGCCCAAGTCCTTCTTGCGCGTGCGCTTGCCATCGCTCGCGAATTTCGCGGTTGCCGCCCGCGGGGTCGACTTCGAGGCCTGCCCGCCGGTGTTGGAGTACACCTCGGTGTCAAGCACGAGCACGTTCACGTTCCGCCCGCTCGAGAGCACATGGTCCAGTCCGCCGAACCCGATGTCGTAGGCCCAGCCGTCGCCGCCGACGATCCACACGCTCTGGGGCACGAGTGCGTCGGCAATGCTCAGGAGTTCGCGAGCCTGCTCCGTGTCGAGTTCGTGCAGGCGCCGGCGCAGGGCCTCCACGTGCAGTCGGGCGCGCAGCACCCCTGCCTCGTCGACAGCGCTCGGAGGCTCTGCCGTCAGGGCCCCTGCGATCTCCGGGCCGAGGTCGCCGGCCAGTTCGCCCAGGAGCCTGCGTGCGGTGAGCGCCTTCTGGTCGAGGGCCAGGCGCATGCCCAGGCCGAACTCGGCGTTGTCCTCGAAGAGGGAGTTGCTCCACGCAGGGCCACGGCCGTGCGCATCCTGCGACCACGGTGTCGTGGGCAGGTTGCCGCCGTAGATCGACGAGCAGCCCGTTGCATTGGCCACCACCATCCGGTCGCCGAACAGCTGGGTGAGCAGCTTCAGGTACGGCGTCTCCCCGCAACCCGAGCAGGCCCCGGAGAACTCGAACAGGGGCTGCAGCAGCTGCGAGCCCTTGACCGTGTCGTGGCGGACCAGGGCTCGGTCGGTCTCGGGCAGCCGGAGGAAATAGTCGAAGTTGCGGCGCTCGGCGTGGCGGTGCGCCTCGACTGGCTCGAGGTTGATGGCCTTGACCTTCGACTCGGACTTGCTGCGTGCCGGGCATACCTCGACGCAGATGCCGCATCCCGTGCAGTCGTCTGGTGCGACCTGGATCGTCAGGCGGGTTCCGGTGGGCAGCTCCTTGCTGCGGAAGTCCTTGGACGCGAACCCTTCCGGAGCCGACGCGAGGTGCTCCGGCCCGTATGCCTTCATGCGGATGGCCGCGTGGGGGCACACGATCGCGCACTTGCCGCAGTCGATGCACAGGTCCGGCTGCCAGATCGGGATCGACGCCGCCAGTGCACGCTTCTCCCAGGCCGCCGTCGCCGTCGGGAAGGTGCCGTCGACGGGCAGCGCACTGACGGGCAGCTCGTCCCCGCGGCCCGCCAGCATCGTGCCGGTGACCTCCTGGACGAACGCCGGCGCTCCTACCGGGACCGGCGGCTGCCAGCGCTCGGCGGAGTCAGCGTGCGTTCCCAGCCTGATCTCGCCCAAGGCACCGACTGCCGCATCGATCGCGGCGTGGTTGCGCTCCACGACGGTGCGTCCGCGGCGTCCGTAGGTGGCACTCACGGAGCCCTTCATCTCCTCGAGGGCCAGTGCGAGGTCGACGACATCCGTGAGCGCGAAGAAGCCGGCCTGCATGACGGTGTTGATGCGCCCGCCCAGCCCGGCCTCGCGCGCCACCCGGTAGGCGTCGATCGAATGGACCCGAAGCCCCTTGCCCAGGATCTGCTGCTGCACCTCACGCGGCAGGTGGTCCCAGACCTCGTCATGCGCATAGGGCGCATTGAGGAGGACGGTCGCACCCGGTGCGGCACGTGATAGCAGGTCCATGCGTGCCAGCAGCCCGAACTGATGGACTCCGACGAAGTCGGCCTGGCTGACGAGGTAGGTGGAGCGGATGGGCTCGGGCCCGTAGCGCAGGTGCGATGTGGTGACGGAGCCGGACTTCTTGGAGTCGTAGACGAAGTATCCCTGCACCCACAGGCCGGCCGACTCGCCGATGATCTTGATGCTGGCCTTGTTGGCTCCCACCGTTCCGTCGCTGCCCAGGCCGTAGAAGACAGCGGTCGAGGTCACGTCGTCTGCCTGCAGGGCCGGCAGCGGCACGGGCTCCAGGGAGAGGCCGGTGACGTCGTCGACGATCCCGCAGGTGAACTCGCGCCGCGGCGACTGCCGGGCGAGCTCGGCGAACACGGCCGCGGCGTCTTGCGCGGTGAACTCCTTGGAGGCCAGCCCGTAGCGGCCCCCGACGATGCTCACCGGCCGCCCGGCGAGCGCCATCGAGACGTCCAGGTGCAAGGGCTCGGCAGGCGCGCCCGGCTCCTTGCACCGATCGAGCACGGCGATGCGCGTCGCGGATGCGGGGAGAGCGGCCTGCAGTGCCTCGACGGGGAAGGGGCGGTAGAGCCGGATGATCAGCGCCCCGACGCGCTCCCCGCTCGCGACCAGCGCGTCGACGGCCTCGCCGACAGCCCCGGCGGCAGAGCCCATCACGACGACGACTCGCTCGGCATCCGGGCTGCCGACATAGTCGACGATGCGGTACTCGCGCCCTACGCGGGCTGCGAGCTCGTCCATGGCCTCTTGCACGATCGCGGGCACGGCCTCGTAGAACGCATTGGAGGCCTCGCGGCCCTGGAAGAAGACGTCGGGATTCTGCGCAGTACCGCGCATGACGGGGCGCTCGGGGCTCAGCGCGCGCTCGCGGTGAGCCCGCACGTCGTCTGCCCGCATCAGCGCCCGCAGGTCGTCGTCCGCCAGCGCTGCGATGCGCGCGACCTCATGCGAGGTGCGGAAGCCATCGAAGAAGTGGACGAAGGGAATGCGCGCACGAAGCGTCGACGCATGCGCCACGAGCGCGAGGTCCTGGGCCTCCTGCACAGTCGCCGAGCACAGCATTGCCCAGCCGGTGCCGCGCGCGCTCATCACGTCGGAGTGATCGCCGAAGATCGACAGGCCGTGCGTGGCGATGGCCCGTGCCGCGACATGCATGACGGCCGGGGTCAGCTCACCGGCGATCTTGTACATGTTCGGGAGCATCAGCAGCAGTCCCTGCGAGGCCGTGAAGGTGGTGGCCAGCGATCCCAGTTGCAGGGCCCCGTGCAGGCTTCCCGCGGCACCGGCTTCCGACTGCATCTCGACGACGTGCGGTACCGAGCCCCAGATGTTCACGTCACCTCGGGCCGACCAGGTATCGGCCAGCTCGCCCATCGACGACGCAGGTGTGATCGGATAGATGGCGCAGACATCGCTCAGCCGATAGGCGACACGTGCAGCCGCCTCGTTGCCGTCAAGGCACTTCCATGCCGTCATGCGCGTCCGCCGGATTCCATGCAGCCAGCGTGTCCTGACGTGCAGCGCACGCCAAGGGCCATTCGTCCCCTGGGCTCACGCCGGGGCCACGACTAGATCACATAGTCGACCGACGCCCCGTCGATCTCCCATTCGCCGCTGGGACGCATCGAGGGCATGCCCGGATGGCTGTGGTGCTCCTCGCCCAGGTGCTCTTCGAGGCTTTGCACGCGTGCCATGAGCGACGAGACGGCCAGGCCGAGGGGGTCCGGGGCCGACGGGCTGTCCTGCTTGGGGCGCGTGTCGAGGCCCGGTGCCGTGCCGTGCGCGATGACCTGCCCAGGAACGCCCACCACGACCGAATGGTCTGGCGTCGAGCGCACGAGCACGGCATTCGCCCCGATGCGCGAGTCATTGCCGACGTCCACCGGGCCGAGGACCTTCGCGCCAGCGCCTACCGTGACGCGATCGCCGATGGTCGGGTGCCGCTTTCCGTGCTCCAGGCTCGTGCCGCCGAGTGTCACGCCGTGGTAGATCGTGCAGTCGGAACCGACCTCGGCGGTCTCACCGATGACGACGCCCATCCCATGGTCGATGAACAGCCCCGGGCCGATGGTCGCGCCCGGGTGGATCTCGATGCCGGTCGCGAAGCGGGCCGCCTGCGACAGTGCCCGCGCCGGAAGGTGCGCACCGCGACGCCACAGGGCATGGCTGACGCGATGCGCCCATACCGCATGCACGCCTGGGTACAGCAGTGCCACCTCTGCGGGGGTGCGGGCTGCGGGATCGCGCTGCACGACCGACTCGAGGTCGCGACGCACCGTGCGCAGCAGCGTGCCGAAGGACATGGGTCAGTCGCCCAGCCCGGCGAACAGGGCCGTCGACAGGTAGCGCTCCCCGAAGGAGGGCACGATGACGACGATCAGCTTGCCCTCGTTCTCGGGACGCTGGGCCACCTCGCGCGCCGCCCACAGGGCCGCACCGGACGAGATGCCCACGAGGAGCCCCTCTTCGACTGCGGCCCGACGCGCCATGGCCATGGCCTCGTCGGCCGGAACCTGGACGATCTCGTCGTAGACAGCAGTGTCGAGAATGGCCGGCACGAAGCCCGCGCCGATGCCCTGGATCGGGTGTGGGCCCTTCTGGCCGCCCGACAGCACCGGCGAGGCAGCCGGCTCGATGGCGATGACGCGCACGCCCGGCTTGCGCTCCTTGAGGGTCTGGCCCACGCCCGTGATGGTGCCGC
>CAYFLP010000009.1:0-5432 GCA_964344045.1 uncultured Bifidobacteriaceae bacterium | reverse complement strand
GCCGCCGGTACCCACGCCGGCCATGAAGATGTCGACCTCGCCATCGGTGTCGCGCCAGATCTCCTCGGCCGTGGTGCGCCGGTGGACAGCGGGATTCGCGGCGTTCTTGAACTGCTGCGGCATGAAGTACGTGGGGTCCGAGGCAGCGAGCTCCTCGGCCTTGGCGATCGCCCCGCCCATGCCCTCGGCACCGGGGGTCAAGATGAGCTCGGCCCCGTACCCGCGCAGGAGCATGCGTCGCTCGATGCTCATCGTCTCGGGCATCGTCAGGACGCACTTGATGCCGCGCGCGGCGCACACCATGGCAAGGGCGATGCCCGTGTTGCCCGACGTGGGCTCGACGACGACGGTGTCGGGGCCGATCAGGCCAGCTTCCTGGGCGGCATCGATCATGGCGACGCCGATGCGGTCCTTCACGCTGTGCGCGGGGTTGAAGAACTCCAGCTTGGCCACGACCTGCGCGCCAGCGCCGTCGGTGATGTTCCGCAGGCGGACGAGAGGGGTGTTGCCGATCAGCTCAGTGACGTCGTTAGCGATGCGCATGCGGGCATCCTGCCACTGCACGGACGTCCGATCCTGCATAGCCCTTGCAACAAGGACGCCCGGGCGACAGGCCTACTTGTGCACCGACTTCGAAAGGTCCTCGTACTGCGCCCACTCCTCCAGGCGCTTGGCGTACTCGGCCCGGATCACCTCGTGGGGCCCATCGCCCAGGAACAGCCGCAGGGGTGGCTCGTCCATGTCGACGATCTCCAGGACTGCACGAGCCGTGGCAGCCGGGTTGCCACGGTCGGCCACGAGCCGCTGACGGGCAGCGACGAGGGTCTCGCGCACGCCGTCGTAGGCCGGGTTGTCCGCAGCGCGGACGGCCGAGCCGAAGGCCCAGTCGGTCGCATAGGCAGTGGGCTCGAGGATGGTGACCTTGATGCCCATGCCGGCGACCTCGCGGGCCAGGGCCTGGCTGAAGCCCTCGAGGGCCCACTTCGAGGCGTTGTAGATGCCCAGCCCCGGGAAGGCCTGTACCCCGCCGATGCTCGAGACCTGGATGATGTGGCCGCTGCCCTGCTCGCGCATGATCGGAAGCACCGCCTGCGTCACCCACAGCGCGCCGAAGACATTCGTCTCGAACTGCGCCCGAGCCTGCTCCCCGGTGATCTCCTCGATCATGCCGAAGAGGCCGTAGCCGGCGTTGTTCACCACGACGTCGACGGTGTCGAGGAACTCCCGGGCACGGGTCACGGCCGTGGCCACCTGCGCGATGTCGGTGACGTCCATCGGCACGGCCAGGGCGCTCTGGGGGTACTCGGCGACGATGTCGGAGACGTCGGCCGGGTTGCGCGCTCCCAGCACGACGGCATCCCCTCGCTGGAGCGCTGCCAATGCCCAGTCGCGCCCGAAGCCGCGCGAGGCTCCTGTGATCAGCCAGCCCTTCATCGCCCATCCCTCATCTCGTCGACGGGGCAACTCGCCCCCGGCATCGCGATCATGTCATGCGCCGCTGTCGATGCTGAAGGTGCGCGAGTACTGCACCCCATCGGTCGCAGCGAACGAGGCAGTGACCTCGCAGGGAATCGTGCCGTCGAGGACATCCGATATCTGCCCGCACGAGACGCTGTAGGGATTCGATCCCCCATTCCCCTGCAAGGCACCCTGGCTGGCGAGATCAGCCAGCAGTTGCCCGATCGACGCCTCCATCGTGTTCCATGTCATCTCGTCGTTGGGCGAGAACACGTAGGCGTTCATGATCATGGGGATGTAGTCATCGAGGTAGTTCGAGAGCAGGCGCGCGGGCACTTCGCGCAACCGGGTGCTCGAGTCGACTGTCCGGGCACCCCAGAAGGTCCACCCGCGATCGGCAGGATCGTCCAACGGGATCGCCGACGCAACGTTCAGCGCGCCCATGGTCGCCTGGCTGGGCAGGTACTCCCCCACCAGTCCCTGCAGGGGCTGATTAGCACCCAGTGCATTCCACACGCCCAGCTCCAAGACCTGCTCGGACACGACTCCGGCATAGGCGCCGGATGCGGCATGCGCGGTGTCGGCGTCCGGACCGACGCCCGAAGCCATGAGGACAGCCCACTGGGCGCTTGCGCCCGCACCCGACTTCACTGCATCCGCGAGGCTCACGATCGGGGCGGGATCCCCGCCGTCAACCTCGGCCGCTGCACTGACGGCAGTGGCGGGCGGGTCGAGCACAGCAAGCGAATTCGCCGCCTGCGCTGCCTGTGCCAGCGCTGCGGCGGGACCGGCCCAGTCGCCTGCCGCCAGGTCGCGCAGTTCCGGCGCAGCGACCAGCCCGAACGTGCCATCGCCCATGTCCGCGATCGCACTGGCAGCGCTCGCGATTGACTCCGCCGACGCGTCGGCCATCGGGTAGAGGATGAGGTTCGTGCCACCTTGCGCGAAGAAGTCAGCCGCAGCCTGGCTCGCACTGCCGGACAGGCCGGCTCCCGACAGGCTGCCCGCAGTGGCGTATGCCTGCGGCTGGCTGCCGGACGCTGCCGCCGCCATGAGCAGCGTGCCCATGGCCGGGGCGGGAATGGTGCCAGGGTCGACGGCCAGGATCGAGACCGTCGGATCAGCCGAGCCGCCCAGGCCGCGCGCCTGGCCGCCATCGGAGCCTGTCGAGCAGCCGGCGAGGCCGGTGGCGAGGACGACCACAGCTGCCACGATGGCACCTTGCACGACGGCACCTTGCACGACGGCACCTGGCGTGACGGCGACACGGGGTATGCGCATTGCCCGATTGTGGCAGGCACGACACCGGGCACGGCAAGGATGCGCATATGACCGCCTATGACGTTGCCGCCGTCCGAGCCCACTTCCCCGCACTGCGCCATGGTGCGGCCCACTTCGACGGGCCGGGCGGGACCTTGACGCCAGCGCCGGTCGCCCAGCGCGTCTACGACACGCTCGTCGAGCCCCTCGCCAATCGCGGAACGGCCTACCTGGCGGCACGCAATGCAGAGCAGGCGGTGCTCGACTGCAGGGAAGCCCTCGCAGACCTCATGAACGCCGACCCTCGGGGCATCATCTTCGGCCGGAGCATGTCGCAGATCACCTTCGACCTCTCGCGCGCGATTGCCCAGCAATGGGGACCAGGCGACGAGGTCATCGTCACCCGCCTCGACCACGACTCCAACATCCGCGGCTGGGTACTGGCAGCCCAGGCGCGCGGCGCAACTGTCCGCTGGGCGGATTTCGACCCGCAGACCGGTGAACTCGATACGCACGCCATCGCGTCGTTGCTCACGCCGCGAACCCGGCTGGTTGCGGTCACCGCGGCCTCGAACCTCATCGGCACGATGCCGGACATCGCCGCGATCAGCCAGCACGCCCGTCAGGCAGGCGCCCTCGTCTACGTCGATGGCGTGCACTACTCCGCCCATGCGCTCGTGGACGTCGAGGCGCTCGGTGCCGACTTCTTCGGCTGCTCCCCCTACAAGTTCCTGGGCCCGCACTGCGCGGCCGTGTACGGACGTCCCGAGCTGCTCGAGGCCATCTGGCCCGACAAGCTGCTCCCCGCGACGAACGAGGTGCCGGAGCGATTCGAGCTGGGCACCTTGCCGTACGAACTCATGGCCGGCACTGCCGCCGCCGTTGACTTCCTCGCGTCACTGGCGCCCGGCGACCACTCAACACGACGTGCCCGGCTCCAGGCATCGCTGCATGCGCTCGAGGCGCACGAGGACTCCCTTCGCGCCCAGATCGAGGCGAGCCTTGCCACGCTCCCAGGAGCGACCATCTACTCGCGCGCAGCGAGGCGGAGTCCAACCCTGCTTGCCTCCTTCGCGGGCCACGACAGCAGTGCGATTGCCGCCCACCTAGCGGCGTCAGGAGTCAACGCGCCAGCCGGCTCCTTCTATGCGCTGGAGGCCAGCCGGCACTTGGGCCTGGGCGACGCCGGAGCCCTGCGCATCGGCCTCGCGCCCTACAACGATCAGCGAGATGTCGACCGGCTCCTCGATGCGCTCGCGGCCTACTTTCGGCAGCGGTAGCCTCTTCGCCTATGACGTCACGCAAGGGAAAGCTCTCCACCTCGCGCCTGGACGGCTTCTCCGACGGAGTCTTCGCGATTGCGATCACGCTCCTGGTGCTCGAGCTAGACGCGCCCGAGGGCGGCGACCACCTGCTGCGACTGCTTCTCGAGGAGTGGCCCAGCTTCGCGGGCTACCTGGTGAGCTTCGCCTTCATCGGCAGCGTGTGGATCTCGCATAGTTCGCTGAGCTCCTTCCTGCGCTCGGCCGACGAGATCGTCGTGGGCCTGAACCTGCTGCTGCTGTTCGCCGTATCACTCCTGCCCTTCACCACCAAGCTGATGGCCGCCAACATCATGGATTCCGGCGAGCACTTCGCCGTCGTGATCTTCGGCCTCAACCTGCTGCTCGCCTCGGTGATGCTCAGCGCGATGATCCGCCATGCAGCGGTGACCGAGGACCTCACGCATCCAGAGACCGCCCACGAGCTCGATGCCTTCGCGCGCAGGCGTCGACCCGGCATCATCGTCCTGATCCTCTCGATCTGCGCCAGCCTGATCACCCCCTACCTCGCCCTCGTCGGCTACCTGCTCATCTCCTTGTACATGCTCATCCAGCCCGTGACCCGGGCCTACGTGGTGCACCGGCGCACTGCCTCTAGCGATGCCCACGCGATGCATGACGGTGCCGACGGGGCGCCCCAGGGCTGACCTCAAGGCCGCGTCCACGACCTCACCCAGGACCGACCTCAGAACGCAACTCAGGACCGACCGAAACATCGTCTAGACCGGAGGGTTCTGTCGGCAATTGGGCGTGGTCGAGGCGAGTCCGAGATGTCCGGCATTTCGGACAAGTGTGTCCTACTATGCAGGTTCCAGAGGGACGCAGCCGGCATGCCGGTTGCCCGCGAAGGCTTCTACTGAGGAGATCGAGATTCGCAGGTCACGGAGCTTCGTCAAGGCCGCAGTGATGACCGCCTCCGTCAGCGGTGCCTTGGTGGTGCTGCTGAGCACCCACGCGGATCCGGCCGAGGCCGCGACCTCGTCGCAGGCCGATTGCGTCGACAACGCCATGAGCATGGCCCAGCCCCTGCTGAGCACGCTCGGCACGCCCGGCCACGAGCAGGCTCGCGGATACCAGGGCATCATCGACGAGATAAAGGCCGAGTCGGCCGCCTGCGAGGACGAGCTGTTCGCGAATGGCACGGCAGCACACCCTGACGCAGGCCTTCTGGGCGGCAACGGCTTCACCTTCACCGAGCGAACGGCTCCGGGGGGCGTGCGCCGCGACGGCGGCAACGCGGGCGCACTCGTCGGCAACGGCGGCGACGGATTCAACGGCGGCCGCGGCGGCAACGCGGGCTGGTACTCCGGGACAGCTGGCAACGGCGGCAACGGCAGCACAGGGACAGGCAGCACAGGGACAGGCGGCGACGGCGGCCGAGCCGGACGCTAC
>CAYFLP010000008.1:0-23175 GCA_964344045.1 uncultured Bifidobacteriaceae bacterium | reverse complement strand
GGCGAATCCCATCTCACAGCTGGCGTTCACCCTCGCCAACGGCTTCACCTACGTCGAGGCCTACCTGGCGCGCGGCATGAAGGTCGACGACTTCGCGCCGAACTTCTCGTTCTTCTTCTCCAATGGCATCGACGCGGAGTACACGGTCCTCGGCCGGGTGGCCCGGCGCATCTGGGCGATCGCCATGAAGGAGCGCTACGGCGCGGACGACCGCAGCCAGAAGCTGAAGTACCACATCCAGACCTCGGGCCGTTCCCTCCATGCCCAGGAGATGGACTTCAACGACATCCGCACGACGCTGCAGGCGCTGTGCGCGATCAACGACAACTGCAACTCACTGCACACGAATGCGTACGACGAGGCAGTCACCACGCCCAGCGCGCAGTCCGTGCGCCGGGCCCTGGCGATCCAGATGATCATCGACCAGGAGTGGGGCCTGTCGAAGAACGAGAACCCGCTGCAGGGCTCCTACATCGTCGACGAGCTCACCGACCTCGTCGAAGAGGCCGTGCTGCTGGAATTCGACCGCATCGCCGACCGCGGCGGGGTGCTCGGCGCCATGGAGACCGGGTACCAGCGCGGACGCATCCAGGACGAGTCGATGCTCTACGAGCACCGCAAGCACGACGGCTCCCTGCCCATCATCGGGGTCAACACCTTCCTCAACCCGGATGCGACCGGCGCGGTGGCCGAGCTCGAGCTCGCCCGCGCGACCGAGGAGGAGAAGCAGTCCCAGGTGGAGCGCCTGCGCGCCTTCCAGGCGGAGCACCGCGAGGAGGCCGAGCTGGCACTCGCAGAACTCAAGGACGTCGCATCATCGGGAGGCAACACATTTGACTCCCTAATGACGGCAGTCCGCGTATGCTCGCTAGGGCAGATCACGGCCGCCTTCTTCGAGGTAGGCGGGCAGTACCGGCGCAATGTCTGAGGCTCAGCGGCCCCAGGCTTCGAGGTCCGCTGCACGCGGGCCGAGGAGGACGGCATGACCATCGGCAAGACGCTCGAGAGCGATCCGATCGAAGAGGCACGCAGGCAGTGGGTGGCCCACGGATGGGCCGATGCCGCTGACGGCATGGCGGCGGTGACGTCCATCGTGCGCGCCCAGCAGATCGTCCTGCAGCGCATCGACACCGTGCTGCGCCCCCTCGACCTGACTTTCGCCCGCTACGAGATCTTGATGCTGCTGTCGTTCACGAAGCGCGGCGCACTGCCCATGACCCGCATGGGCGCCCTGCTCCAGGTGCACCCGACGAGCGTCACGAGCGCGGTCGACCGTCTCGAGAGCCAGGGCTTCGTCGAGCGCCAGCCGCACCCGACCGACCGCCGGGCCGTACTTGCCGCCATCACCGACGATGGCAAGGCGCGGGCCATGGCAGCAACGGCCGCGCTGAACGGACAGGTCTTCGAGCAGCTCGGCATCACCGAGAACCAGACCGACCAGCTGCGCAATGTCCTGCGGGCGCTGCGCGCCAACGCCGGCGACTTCTAGCCTTCCCGCACGTCCTCCACCACACAGCACAGCATCGCGCGCGTCGCGCTGCACAAGAAGAGAGCGAGTTCATGAATCGTCTGGGTGTCGTCGGCAGTGGTCTGATGGGTTCCGGAATCGCCGAGGTCGCGGCCCGAGGCGGCTGCGACGTGATCGTGGTCGACGCGGTGCCGGCCGCACTCGACGCCGCTCGCGATCGCATGGCGGCCTCCCTGCGCAAGGCCGCCGACAAGGGCAAGCTCGACGAGCCCGTCGAGGACATCATGGGCCGCCTGCGCTTCACCACCGAGCTCACCGAGCTCGGAGACCGCGAGATCGTCATCGAGGCCATCCGAGAGACCCTCGAGGACAAGGTCGCCCTGTTCCAGCGCCTCGACGACATCGTGGCCAACGACGCCATCGTCGCGACCAACACCTCGTCCATCCCCGTCGCCCAGCTGGCCGCGTCCAGCCGCTACCCGAGCCGGGTCCTCGGCACCCACTTCTTCAACCCCGTGCCGCAGATGCCGCTCGTCGAGGTCGTGGCGTGCCTGCAGACCGACCCCGAGGTCGCCGATCGCACCCACGAGTTCTGCGCGACGATGCTGCGCAAGAACGTCATCCGTGCGGCTGACCGTGCAGGCTTCCTGGTGAACGCACTCCTCGTGCCCTACCTGCTGACCGCCATCCGCGCGCTGCAGGACGGTGTCGCATCCAAGGAGGACATCGACGAGGGCATGAAGGGCGGCTGCGGCATGCCCATGGGCCCGCTGACCCTGTGCGACATGATCGGCCTCGACACGCTCCTGCTGGTCTCGCAGAGCCTGTACTCCGAGCACCTGGACCCGGCCATGGCACCACCTGCGCTGCTCAAGCGCCACGTCGAGGCAGGCCTGCTTGGCCGCAAGTCCGGACGCGGCTTCTACGACTACAGCAAGTAGTAGCGCTCACCCATCCGCGAACACCCACCCACCTGCACGAACGGCGGGTTGTGGCTCATTCCGTACCCGGAATCGAGCCACAACCCGCCGTTCGTCTGGGGAGCGTTCGCCCAGGCGGCTAGCGCGACAGGTACCCGCCGTCGACCGCCAGCGCATGGCCGATCGTGAAGCCGGACGCGCCCGAGCACAGCCACAGGGCCGCCGCCGCGATCTCGTCGACCGTGCCGAAGCGGCTCAGCAGCGACAGCCGATTGGCGACGTCCTGCGGGTCGCGGCCGCGCTTTTCCATCGCGCCGCGGAGCATCGGAGTATCGATGGCGCCCGGGCAGATGGCATTGATGCGGATACCGCGCGGGGCATAGTCGACCGCAGCCGACTTCGTCACGCCGAGCACGCCGAACTTCGAGGCCGTGTAGGCCGACTGGTGCGGCTGCGGACGGTAGGAGTTCGTCGACGCGATGTTGACGATGGCGCCGCCCTTGTCACCGACGAGCATCGCGTTGATCTCGTGCTTCATCGACAAGAAGATCGACTTGAGGTTGATCGCGATCATGCGATCCCAGTCCTCCTCGGCCAGGTCGGCGAGGTAATCGACCTCGAACTCGACCGCGGCCGCATTCACGGCGAAGTCCAGGCCGCCGTACTCCGCGACCGCCAGGTTCACCATCGCGGCTACGTCGTCGTTCTTCGACACGTCGGTCTTGATGAAGACGGCCTCGCCGCCGGCTTCGCGGATCTGGCGGACGGTCTCCTCGCCGTTGTCCTGCGAGACGTCAGCTGCGACGACGCGGCTGCCGGCCGCCGCGAAGGCCAGCGCGATCGCGCGGCCCATGCCGCCTGCCGCGCCAGTGACGACCGTGGACGTTCCGGTGAACCAGGGATCGAGGTTGCCGAGCTGTGACATGTCTGCCTTTCAGGAGGGGGACTGCGGGATTCGAGCAGGGGTGGACAGGGCGCGGCTCCCGGGGTTGCGTCGAACCCCGGGAGCCGCGACAAGCCTTCGTGCCGGGTGCGGCCTAGTACGGAGCCGCGCCACCGTCGACGCTGAAGGCGCCACCGGTGAAGCCGCCGCCCTCGTGCGAGGCCAGGAGGGTCGCGAGCGCGCCCACCTCTTCGACGGTGTTGGCGCGCTTGATCGCGGTCGGCGAGTACATGATGGCGGCCAGGTCATCGAGGCTGTTCAGGCCCATGGCCGCGACAGTCTTGGGGCCGGACTCGTAGAACAGGTCGGTCTCGACGAAGCCAGGGCAGATGGCGTTGACCGTCACGCCCTGCGTGCCGACTTCGTGCGCGGCCGCCTTGGCAAGGCCGATGATGGCGTGCTTGTTGGTGATGTAGCCGCCGACGCCGGCCGTCGCGATCTTGCCGTACATCGACGACATCAGCATGATGCGGCCGTACTGCTGCGGGAGCATGTACTTCAGCGAGCGGCGCAGGCCCCAGAAGCACTGGTTCAGGTTGAAGTTCAGCTCGTACTGCCACTCGGCATCGGTGAAGTCCGCGAGCATGCTGGTCTGGTCGACGCCACCGGCGTTGAATACGGCGATGTCGAGGCGGCCGAAGTGGGCGACGGTGCCGTCGACCAGGGCCTCGATGTCGGCCTGCGAGGTCGCGTCGGCGGCGATGAAGTGGACATTGCTGCCGCCCATCTCCGAGACCGCGGCCGCGCCCTTCTCAGCGCTGCGGCCGCTGACGACGACCTTGGCGCCCTCCGCCAGGAATGCCTCGGCGATGCCGCGGCCAATGCTGCGGGTGCCAGCGGTGATCACTGCTACCCGGCCATCCAACTTGCCCATCGATTGCTCCTTAGTGGTGAAGGGACGTGCACGTGCACCTGCCCGAATTCGGGCGGCCTTGCTTGCCGACGCTAGTCGGCAAGCCCGAAGATATCTGGATATTCACGCATCTACGGCTACTCCCCGGTGAACTTCGCCGGGCGCTTCTCCTGGAAGGCCAGGACCCCTTCGGCGAAGTCCGCCGAGGCCAGCAGTGCCTCCTGGCCGTCGCGCTCGCGCTCGAGAGCCCGGGTCAGCAGGTCGATGGAGGCCGCGTTCACGCCGGCCTTTGTTGCGCCCAGGGCGCGGGGTGCGCCAGCAGACAGCTGGCCGACGATCGCATCGACCGTCGAGTCGAACTCCTCGTCGGCAGCGACGTGGGAGATGAGCCCCCACTCGCCTGCAGTGGTGGCCGGGATCTTCTCGGCAAGCAGGGCCATGCGCATGGCCCGAGCACGGCCGACGTTGGCTGCCACCAGAAGGGTCGCACCGCCGTCGGGCATGAGGCCGATCTTGGTGAAGGCCAGCATGAAGGAGGCGGATTCCTTGGCGATGGCCAGGTCGGCCGTCAGCGCCAGCGAGCATCCGACGCCTGCGGCCACCCCATTGACGGCGGCGACCACGACGGCCGGCGTGGCGGCAATCGCCTCCGCAAGCGCATTGGCACCCAGGAGGGTGTCCATGCTGGGCGGGGCACCGTCCGGGCCCACATCCGCGCCCGCGCAGAAGGCGCGCCCAGCACCCGTGATCACGATGACGCGCGTGCCGTCCGTGGCCGTGCCCTCGACCAGGCGCCGGAGCTCGGCGAGGACGGGCACGGTCAGCGCATTGAGCCGGTCAGGGCGGTCGATGGTGATGCGCAGGATCGCGTCTGCGCGCTCTTCTCGGAGCCCCTCGACAGCCATGGCCGTTCCCTTTCGCTGGCGTGCACACGCCTGGCCCGCAATGCCAGGACATCGCCGCCAGCGTAGCGATAGATTCTTGAGATGGAGTCCAGTTTGACCTTTCAGGAGACCTACGACGTAGTAGTGCTCGGCTCGGGCGCAGCTGGCCTGACTGCCGCCCTTGCCGCCCGGCTCGCGGGCGCCGAGGTGGCCGTGTTCGAGAAGGGCGCACTGCTCGGCGGTTCGTCCGCGATCTCTGGCGGCGTGCCCTGGGTGCCCCTCAACCACCACCAGGACGAGGCCGGCATCGCCGATTCGCGCGAGGAGGCCCTGGCATACCTGGCGTCGCTGAGCCTGGATCGCATGGACCCAACCCTGGCGGAGGCGTTCGTCGACCATGCCCGCCCGACCATCGCCTGGCTCGAGGAGGTCACCGACCTCCGATTCACCCTGCTGCCGAGCTACCCCGACTACCACCCGGAGAACCCCGGCGGGAAGCCAGGCGGCGGACGCTCCCTCGATCCGGGCCTGTTCAGCTACGCGAGCCTTGGCCCCTGGGCAGACAAGGTCGCCCGGAGCAAGCGCAGCGCACACCTGAAGATCACCGACACCACCCTCGGCGGAGGCACCGGCTATCTCGACGAGGCCGAGTTGCAGCGGCGCATCGACAATGACCTGCGCGGCTGCGGCAACGCCCTCGTCGGTCCGATCCTCAAGGCCCTCATCGATGCTGGCGTCGAGCCGGTACTCCATGCCCCCGCGCGTGACCTCGTCCTGGCCGATGGCCAGGTCAAGGGCGTAGTCGTCGACATCGACGGAACGCCGAGGCCGATCGGCGCCCGCAAGGCCGTGATCTTGGCGACGGGCGGCTTCGAGTGGAACGAGCAGCTCGTCGCCGAGTTCCTCCGGGGTCCCATGACCGCCCCTACGTCCGTGCCCACGAACACCGGCGATGGCCTCCTCATGGCGATGCGGGCGGGGGCGCGCCTGGCGAACATGGGCCAGGCGTGGTGGGTGCCGGCCGTGCAGATCCCGGGAGATGAGATCCAAGGCCGCCAGCGGTCGAACCTCGTCAACCGGGAGCGCACCCTGCCCGGCGGCATCATGGTCAACGCACAGGGCAAGCGGTTCACGAACGAGGCCACCAACTACAACGCGCTCGGCGGCGCCTTCCATCAGATGGACCCGGTGGCCTTCGGCTACTCCAACCTGCCGATGTGGCTGGTCTTCGACGGCGCCTACGCCGAGCACTATGGCTCCTTCGGCACGCCGGCCGGCCAGCCCATCGCCGACTGGATCACTCGAGCCGCCTCGGTACGCGAGCTCGCCGAAGCCGTCGGCATCGACGCGGACGGGCTCGAGAGCACGGTTGCCCGGTGGAACGGCTTCGTCGATGCGCAGCAGGACGACGACTTCGGACGCGGCGACAGCGCCTACGACCGCTGGAGCGGCGACGGCGACTTCCGATTCACCAAGGCCTCGACCATGGGACGCATCGACAGGGCACCGTTCTACGCAGTGCCCGTCCTGCCGGGCACGCTCGGCACGTCCGGCGGCCCGCGCACCGATGCAAGCGGCCACGTTCTCGACACCCGAAATGAGCCGATTCCCGGCCTCTTTGCGGTCGGCAATGTCGCTGCCGCGCCCACTGCCATGGCCTACGGCGGCGCCGGTGGCACCCTCGGCCCGATCCTGGTGTTCGGCAAGATCGCCGGCGAATCCGCTGCAGCAGCGTCCCCCACCCCCCAGGTTTGACCCCGCTCCTGGGTCAAATGTCTTATGAGATGGGACAAATGCCCCCATCCGGTTCCAATTGACCCAGGAGTGGGGTCAAATGGTGGGAGGGGTCAGGTGCCCAGGGCTCGGGAGTCGCGCGGGCGGTCGGCATCGCCTGTGCGGAAGTTCGACATGTCACCTGCCATCGGGGCATGCGCGACGGTCGTCGTGCCCTCGTGGACGCAGGTGCGGTGGATGATCCGCCACTCCCCCGCACGGCGCTCGTAGCGGTCGAGGTACCGCCCCAGCCAGATGTTCCACGGGCCGCCATCGCGTGGGATCAGGTACGTGACGTTGTAGATCTCCCCGCGCGCCTGGTCGTCGCCGTCGAACTCGATGCTGTGGTTGTAGTTGCAGTGCATGGAAGCGGCCCACCGATCGTGCGTGCCGACGACCCGCTCGGAGAACTCCCAGCCATTGCCGACGAAGCGCCCGTGATCGTCGGTCGCCTCGGGCCAGTACGCGCTCTTCATCAGCTCGGCATCGAGCCGGTCGACACCCCTGGCGTACCGGAAGGCGGCCTCGCGGATCGCCTCGCGATCGTCGGCTCGCATGCTCATGCCGAGGCTGCCGACTGGCCCGCGACGCGGCCCATGGTCACGCAGTTGCCGTACGAGTTGCCGCTGCCCACGTAGCGCGGACCGATCACGCCGCCGCAGACCTCGCCTGCGGCGAAGAGCCCCGGGATGGGCCGACCTGCCGAGTCGAGGACATGCGCGTCACGGTCGATGCGCAGGCCGCATGCGGTGAAGCAGCAGGTCGCCGGCCGCACCTCGACCCCGTAGAACGGCCCTGAGTCGATCGGCTCCAGGAATTTCGCGTCCTTCAGGTAGTCGGAGTCCTCATGCGCAGCGCAGAGCTGGTTCATGCGCTCGACCGTTGCCTCCAGGTGAGCGGCAGGGACGCCGATCTTCGCGGCCAACTCCGCGATGGAGTCGGCGACGTGGACCTTGCCCTCCTTGAGCATCATCTCGATGATGTCCAGGTTCCAGTGCGGGCTCTGCTTCTTCGTCGAGCCGGGGATCTGCTGCTTGTAGCGCGCGACGCCGAGTTCGGTCGCCTCGACGAGCCGCTTGTGGTCGAAGATCGCGAAGGCCACGTCGCCCTGCTCGGCCATGAGGCCGTCCATGATCCCGTAGGGAGCGGTCTCATTGCAGAAGCGCCGCCCTTCGCGATTGACCATCGTGAGCCAGCCCGGGATATACGCCTCGTACATCTTGTCGAAGTCGGTGTGCAGCAGGCGCAGCCCGCGATTGAAGCCGGTGATCTGGGCGTCGACCCCGCGCGTGAAGTCCAGGGCATCGCCACGCGAGCCGTCTGCGCCGATGTAGTACGACCACTGGGTGTCGAAGACGGACGGGAACAGCTCGCGCCTCTTCTCCTCGTTCGCGCCGAAGCCGCCGGAGGCCACGACGACTGCGTCGCAGGTGATCTCGTCGTCGCCCACGGCAACGCCGCACACGCCGGCATCGGATACGAGGAGCCGATCGATGCGCTGGCCCAGCGCGAACTCGACGCCGGCCTCGCGGCACCGCGCGTAGAGAACGTCGACGACCGCTTGGCCGCGCCCGATGGGACAGTGCACGCGCGGCACCGTCTCGTCGCCGCCGTAGACCATCTGGTCGTAGAACTCCACGCCCAGGTCACCCAGCCATTCGACGGCAGCGCCCGCACGCTGGGTGAGCCGCTCGACGACGGCCGACTCGACCTTCCATTGGTTCAAGGTCATGTAGTCATGGAAGAGCGCCTCCGGAGAGTCCTCGATGCCAAGGGCCTTCTGGTAGCGCGTTCCCGCGCCCATCATCAGGCCGCCCGAGAGCCGCGAGGATCCGCCGATGATGCCCTCGGCCTCGGCCACGAGGACGGAAGCTCCCGCCTGAGCGGCTGCCAGTGCTGCCGAGAGCCCGGCAGCACCCGAGCCGATGACGATGACATCGAAGTCCGCACTTGGCACGACGTGCTCCCGGGGTCGACCGACAATGTGGTAACTATAGGAAAACTACAGAAACCTGCAAGCCCTTTGCGAGGAGTCGAATGAACGAGAGCCAGGCGCATGACCTCGAACTGCTCATGGCCGAACGTGCCATCAAGCGGGTCATCCTGCAGTACAGCCGGGCGGTCGACCGCTACGACTTCGACGCACTGGCCGCGTGCTACTGGCCCGAGGGCACCGACGATCACGGCTCGTTCAAGGGCAGCGCTGCGGAGTTCGTCGAGTGGAACAAGGGAGCCCTCGGCCGCTTCGACATGACCAACCACTTCCTCGGCAACATGCTCGTCGAGGTAGATCTCGAAGCCGACCGGGCCAAGGCTGAGACCTACGCCGTCGCCTACCACCGATTCACCGATGCCGAGGGCCAGCTCACCGACATGATCGCCGGCCTGCGCTATGTCGACGTCTTCGAGCGTCGCGGCGGGGACTGGAAGATCCTCGAGCGCGTGATCGCGTACTCGTGGCGCCGGACGGATCCGGCCGTGGGCCAGACCGGCTTCGCCGACGCCTACGTCCGCGGCATCCGGGGCTTCGACGACATCGTCTACACCATCGACCGCGAGGACTAGGCGCTATTTCGCCTGCTGCGGCAAGAGCTAGTCCGCCTGCGGCGGAGGGAAGATGCCGGCATTCGCGGTCACTCCCCCATCGCACATGAGCACTGCGCCCGTGATGAAGCTGGCCGCGGGCGAGGCAAGGAAGCAGATCGCCTCGGCCTGCTCCTCGGGCCTGCCCATGCGCTGCATGGGGATATTGCGCGTGAGTTCGCGCAGGTGCTCAGGAGTGACCTTTCCGCCCTGCAGGATGCCGGTCATGGTCGGGCCCGGTGCCATGACATTGACTCGAACTCCGCGAACCGCCCAGTCGAGCGCGGCAGCACGGGCCAGGTTGATGGCCGCGGCCTTCGATGCGTTGTAGGCGAAGCGCTCCGGGTCGCCACCGACGCCGGAGGTCGACGCGATGACGACGATCGAGCCGCCATCGCCCGCGGCCATGACCGGGGCGCAGTGCCGGATGCCCAGGACGACTCCGCGGGCGTTCACCGCCATGATCTTGTCGTAGGCCTCGACCGCGTCCTCGCCCTCCCAGTGCGTGCGGCGGGCGATGCCTGCGTTCAGGACAGCCGCGTCGAGGCGGCCGAACGCCTCCAGCGCCGCCTGCACCATGACCGCGTTGTCAGGCTCATCGCTGACATCGGCCTGCACGCCGATGATGCGTCCCTCGGAATCGTCGACCCACGCCAGTGCGTCCATCGACACGTCCGCAGCGACCACGCGGTAGCCGCGGGACGCCAGCATCTGTGTCGTCGCGCGTCCGATGCCGGCACCAGCGCCAGTGACAATGGCGACGGGCGAATCGTTCATGACTGCTCCCGGGGATCGATGAGGACCTTGATGTCGTTCGTGCGCGCCGCGCCGAGGTCGGCGAGCACGTCGGGCAATGCTTCCAGGGCCGCGGTTCGCGTGTGCAGCGGCTCGGTGCGCACCTGGCCGTTCGCGATGAGGGCCATGGTTCGCTGGAAGTCCCCGTGCGAGTAGGCAACCGCACTGCGCAGGGTGATCTCCCTCGCCATGATGCGCGCGGAGTTGATGACCGTGTCGCCCGCGATGTAGCTCAGGAGCATCACGTTGCCGCCCTGGCGAGCCGAGTCGATCGCGACCTGCAGGAGCGCCGGGACCCCGGCCGATTCGATGACGGCATCGGCTCCACGGCCGTTCGTCAGGTCGAGAATCAGCTCCCGCGCCGCCTCGGGCGCCACGGCGTCGTCCACGCCGACCTCGCGGGCGATGCCACGGCGGAATTCCGAGGGCTCGACGATCACCACGCGCCCGGCGCCTGCCGCGCGCGCATACTGCGCGGCGAGCAGGCCGATCGGGCCCGCGCCCTGCACCACGACGAGGTCGCCCATCGAGATGCCGCTGCGACGGACGCCGTGGAACGCCACCGCCGCGGGCTCCACCATGGCTGCCTGCTCGTCCGACAGGCCCGCATGCGCGGGCACCACGCGGTCGGCTGCCACGCAGATCGAAGGCGCGAAGCCGCCGTGCGCGGGGGCCAGCGGATCCTTGCCGCGGGCCATCGCATTGACGACCCTGCAGTACTCGCCGAGCCCGTCGCGGCATTCAGGGCAGTCACCGCACGGCGGGCACACGGCGATCACTACGCGCTCGCCGACCGACCGCGTGGCAACGCCGTCTCCGACGGCCGCAACGGTGCCTACCCACTCATGTCCGCACACGCTGGGGCTGTGCGCCGCCCCGCTGCGATAGGAGGCGACTTCGGTGCCGCAGATGCCGCAGAGCGTGATGTCGATGCGCACGGTGCCCGGTGCCGGATCCGACGCAGCGAATTCGACGAGCTCGACCTGCTCGCGGCCCGTGATCATTCCCACTCTCATGCGCTTCGCGCCTCCTCGATGATCGACTCGATGCGCGCCTTGGCCACGCCCGCTGCTTCGACTGGAGCCATCGCGGCCATGGCGGGCGAGATCACCTCGGGCCCGACCCACGCCAGGCCCCCGATGCCGTCGAGGACTCGCATCACGCGCACGAGATCGAAGTCCCCGTCACCTGGCAGCAGCCGGTTCAAGGTGTCGTCGCGCATGGTGCCGACTGCCTGGTCAGCCCCGTCGTCCACCTGGACGCAGAGGATGCGATCGCCGGGGATCGTTGCCAGCAGGTCGAAGTCGGGATCGGTACGGAAGAAGTGCCAGGTGTCGAACACGAGGCCTCCGTTCGCCCGGTCGGCTCCGGCCACGATGTCCCAGGCGCATCGCAAGGAGTCGATGGCGTGCAGGGCGGTGAATTCCAGGTGCACGTCCATGCCGATGCCGCTGGCCTGGTCGCACAGTGCGGCGAACCGCTCGACGACATCGTCCGGCAGGGCCTGGCCCGCGTACTGGGCGATGGCCGTCGCCGAGACCGCGCCGAGGTCAGAGCACATGCGCAGCGCCTCCCCCGCCGGGAAGCGCGAGAAGCGCGAGCCCGCCGAGGGGGTGCCCGCGTACCAGTTCATGATCGGGTCGACGACCACGCCGAGGCCCGCTGCCGCGAACCGCCTGCCGAGCGCGCGGGCGCTGACGCCTGCTTCCTCGGCCCGGAAGACGTCGAGCGGGCTGACCGAAACCCGGGAGTAGCCGGTGGCGACCGCGGCCTCGATGCGCGCGTCGATGGGGCTCTCGAGGCCGATCGTGCCTGACCACAGCAGCCAGTCCGTCATCTCCCGCCCCTCCCACTAACTTGAGAGACAGTACAGTAAGAACGCGGCTCGGTCAGCGGACCTCGAACATCTCGTAGACGATGTCGTCGCCCTCGGTTCGTCCCTGGCCCACAGCCTGGATCGCATTCAGCCAGGAGTACCGCTCGTCGTCGGTCTCGAAGGTGGGCGCCACCGTGTAGGTGCCGCGAGCGCGATCGCACCGGCCCTGGTAGGTCACGTAGATCAACGCACCGTCATCGGTCGTCAGGGTCTGGCGGACGTCGAGCAGCATCAGCTGCCCGTCGGACGACGGGAGCGCCCAGTCGCCTCCCGGGGCAACGATGGTCGCGTGCAGGCGCTCGCCATCCCACCTGCCCGTCGAGATGCCCCCGATGACGCGGCGGTGGAAGGCCGTGGCCCCGAGGCGATGGATCTCACCGCGCGTGACGCGCACGGTGGCCAGCGGTACCAGTTCGAATGGGGCGTCGGTCATGTCAGTTCGCTCTCTCGGGCTGCGGCAAGGACGAGGACTTCGATCGCACGCGGACGGGATCGCTCACGCCGTCCCACTGCTCATGCGCTTCGCGGATCTCGCGGAACAGCTCCTCCACGTCGTCATTGAGCCCGTGCAGCTCGACGAAGAAGCCCAGCGCCGAGCGGCAGTCGAGGTACGCGACCGGCACGTAGGAGTGCAGCGTCGAGCCGACTTCGAACCCCGCATCGGTGAACCGCTTGACCTCCGCTGGCATGTCGTCGGCGGGGACGAGGCAGGCAACGTGATGGAAGCCTTCGGCACCGTCGTCGAACATGTCGCGGTAGACCGATGGGCTGTCGTCCATGCACTGGATCAGCTGCACCTGGGCGGGCCCCGCCTGGCCGAAGGCGTACGAGAACACAGCCGAGTCGGGCGTGCCCCGGTAGGTGTGCTCGCGCCCGCGATGGTTGCGGGACACGAAGAACGGGCCGGCGCCCACGGTCTCGACCCAGCGCTGGATCGCGGAATCGAGATCGTTGACGACGTAGGCGTACTGGACGATCGGGTAGCGGATCAGCGGCTCGCGCATCACGTGGTCGCTGTCAGCCCAGTGCGTCGATCGTCACCGTGCCGAGGGACCCGTCGACGGTCACGGTCGCGCCGGCTGGGATCTTCTGCGTTGCGCCTTCCAGGCCTGCGACGCACGGGATGCCCAGCTCACGGCTGACGATCATGGCGTGGCTGTTGGGGGCGCCCACGCCGACCACGACCGCTGCTGCGACGACGAAGAGGGGCGTCCACGACGGATCCGTCTGCGGCGCGATGAGCACGTCGCCGGGCTCGAACGAGGCGATGTCGGACGGATCGGTGATGACGACGGCGCGGCCCGAAGCCGAGCCAGGCGCAGCGCCGATGCCCGACAGCACGTCACCGGCTCCCGCGACCGCATGCAGCTCGTCGCCGACGCGCTTGAGCTGGCCCACCGGCGTCCTCGGCACCCGCGCGTCGAGGAAGAGCGGCAGTTCCAGGCCCTCGTACTCGCGCCAGTCGGCCTCGCGCTGCCGGATCGCGCCGGTGACGAGCTCCGGGTCGAGCACTAGTCGGTCGAGCTCGCCGTCGAGCGCCATGAAGACCTGGCGCGGGTGGTCGAAGTGACCGGCAGTCGTGAGTCGACGGCCGAGCTCGAGGAGCGCTACGCGCGCCTCGTTGATGATCTTGATGCAGTTGGACTTGCCGAGCTCGCGATAGCCGGCGAAGCGGCGGGCCGAGTCCAGGCCCATTCGCAGCGTCGCCTGGGCCTCCTCGCTCGCAGCCAGCGACTCGAGGACCCGGGCGACAGCGAGCTCGGCCTTGGCCACGGCCTCCGTGCGACGGGCCGTGGGCGACTGCGAGTCATCCAGCTGGCGCATGCGGTCGATGAGCGCCAACGGCAGCTCGGGGCGGGTCTCCCACGAGTCGGCCCCCAGGTCCCATTCGGACGGGCCCCGGTAGCCGAACTCGCGCAGGAAGGCCGAGAACCTCTGGTGGAAGTCGGGGTGGTGGTCGTGCAGCCACGGCATGAGCCCGGCGACGCCGGCATCGAACATCTCCGACAGCGCGGAGTCGTTGCGCACGATCCTCGACAGGTCCCAGAGGGCATAGGAGGGAGCCGCTGAGACCACGTCGCCGGCAGGCCCGACGAGCTCGAATGGAGTGAGGCCGAGCTCCGGCTGCAGCACCGAGCCGATGACGGCCGGGCCGATCGCTGCCTGCGCACCGCCGATGAGCTCACCGCGCCAGGTCATGCGCTCCCACGGCATGAGGCTGCGGGCGTAGGCGACGAGGGCGGCGCTCGTCATCTCGGAGAAGTCCGGGCGCTGCGACCGCAGCCGATCGGCGATGCGGGTGTCCTCCTCGAGCTCGGGGAAGGAAGAGGTCGTCAGGGTCCACCCGGTGCGGGCAGCGAGGCGCTCGGAGACCTTCGGGTCGCCGTCGTCCGGGTGATCCTCATGTGCGGGCGCTTCGGGGTGGCTGCCGAAGAAGGAGGCGTCGATGGCCTCCCAGCCCAGGCCGCTGCGGATGCCGGTGAGGCGGGCGGTCGTGACGTTCACGTAGAGGTGGCCGTAGCGGAAGGCGGCCGCGGGCCAGGCCTCGGGATCGAGATTGGCCTCCGCGACCGAAATGGCGCCCATCTCCGCGTACGCATTGGCGAAGCCGACGAGGATCTGCGGGAGCCACACGAGGTCGGCGCCCAGGGGCGAGATCGGGTCTGGCAGCACGTCATTGGCATTGAAGCGCGTGTAGATCGGGAACCGCTCGTTGAGCTTGGTGTCGGTGCACCAGTCGTCGCTGAGGGTGCCAGGCCGTGTCGAGTTCGTCATGGCCCGAACGGTAAGGCAACGGGGCGGTCGCCGTCATGGCAACCGCCCCGTTGGTGATGTGCGATTCGTCGCTCGCGACGACGCCGGGTTACAGGCCCAGCCACTTCTCCAGCAGGACGTGCGAGTGGCGCAGCTTCGTCTCGTTGTACTCGGCGAAGGTGACGTCCTCGAGCGACCCGGACTCCAGGCCCTGCTGCACGAACGGCAGGTTCGCATCGTCCTGGTCGAAGACCCGGCCCAGCAGGCCGAGCGAGGGCACCGTCGTCCACGAGGTGTCGGTCTCGACCATCTGCAGCGTGGCGCCCGGCGGCGGGGTGTCGCCCGCGTAGGGGCTGAGGATCATGCATTCCATGATCGACATGCCCGGATCGTTGCCGTAGGGGCGGAAGCGGTACACGGTCCGGTTGTAGGAGCCCCACGGGTGGAAGTTCGGGAACAGCGTGTACGGCATGGAGTCGCACATCTCCGCATCCGACAGTCCCTGGGCCACGTCGACCCCGAGGTCCTTCTCCAGGTGCGAGCGCCGTACGTCGGCGAGCGCCTCACGGGCCGACTTGCCCTCGGGCACCGCGATGATCGGCTCCTGGTCGAGGTTGCGGTCGGTGACGGCGTCCATCTTCTGCTGCTCGCTCGGCTCCCAGGACAGGTGCGGGCTGGGCACCCCATTAGGGGTCAGCGTGCGCGAGAAGTTGCCCCACTGGTCGTACTTGCTGATGGCGTCGCCGATGCCCGGCAGCAACTGGGCATGGGTGGCCACGACGTGCCACGACTCCGCGAAGGCCTCCTGTGCGAGCTTCCAGTTGCAGCGCAGCACCTTGCCGACGTGGACCTGCTTGTAGCGCTTCTCCAGCGGCCACTTCTCGAAGTGCTCGGGGAGGGTGCCGAGGAAGTCGGCCAGCGGCTCGGCGTCGGGATCGAGGTTGATGAAGACGAAGCCGCCCCAGGTGTCGACGAGCACCGGCTTGAGCGCCCAGTCGCCCTGCGCATGGTCGAAGTCCCAGTTGCACGGACGGTGCTTGAGCGTGCCGTCGATGTCCCAGGTGATGCCATGGAACGGGCAGACGAAGGAGTCGGCCATTCCGTTGGCTTCCTTCAGGGTGCGGCCGCGATGCAGGCAGATGTTCTTGTGCGCCTTGATCGAACCGTCCTTCTGGCGCACGACGAGCACCGAGATGCCAGCGATGTCGTACTTGACGAACGCACCGGGCTCGAGGATGTCCTCGACGCGGCAGGCCATCTGCCAGACCTTCTTCCACAGCTTCTCGACCTCGAGGTTGTGGAACTCCTGCGAGGTGTAGCGCTCGGCAGGCACCGTCAGGGCCTGGCCCTGCAAGGGGCTCGTCCAGCGGTAGACCTCGGGCACCTCGCGCGAGTCGTTGTCGAGCAGGTCGAAGTAGGCGCGGATCTGCGCGGCCTGGTCGGCGTTGAGCCCCTCGAGCTGGGCGGTGGGATCGTCAGCGATGGCGGTCATGCCTTCTTCTCCTCTGCCGGGAAGTCCTTGGGATTGCCGGCGGCGCCAGCGGGCAGCTGCGGCCCGGCCAGCCAGTGGCACAGGTGGATGTCGACGTTGTAGAGGTTGCCCTCGACGCGCTCGCCCTTGTACGTGAACACGCCCGAGCGGGAGCCGTCACTGGACACGATCTCCAGCAGCCCGTCTTCTCGGACGTCGTACATGGCCTTGCTCAATGGGTGCATCCGGGTCCGCATGCGGCCTCCTAAGCGGCAATTTCTTATGTGGAGACAATCTAAAGAAAGTCTGCGCCGAACCCGCAGGGACGAAGGTCCCGATTCCTGTCCCGTTCGTCCCGCACATGGCAAGAGACCGGCTGTCCGGGCCCCTGCAGGCCCCGGACAGCCGGTCTCAGCACGTACCAAGTCGCGGGCGCCGCCCAGCGGCGCAGCGCGTCAGCCGAAGACGCCGGTGTCGAACCAGCGCTGCATGCGCTCCTTGTTCTGGTAGGCGACCGGCTCGAGCAGGAAGCCGGAGGGCGAGCGCACGTAGGAGAACGAGCCGTAGCCGTCCTCGGGAGCCTTCTGCGCGCAGACGAGGGTCCAGCCGCGGCCGACGAGCTCGTCGGTGAGCGCCGGGACATCGGCCCAGACTCCCGCGTGATGCAGGTTCTGGGTGTCTCCGTAGTACCAGGGGGTGCCCTCGGGGCCCTCGATGAGCTCCAGGCGCTGCGGGCCGGCCATCGAGTAGCAGAACTTCAGCGGCACGTGGCGCAGGCCCTCGGCCGGGGTCCATACGGGCTGCTGGTCGCGGTAGACCACGTCGGTCCACCGCAGGCCGAGCGAGGCGCCGAGCTCGGCCATGGCGGCCTCCAGGCTCGGCACGAGGTGTCCGACGTGGAACATCTCCGCCGAGTAGTCGTAACCGTCAGGCATGGGCTCTCCTCCAGCAACTCGTCCAGTGACTCGATCGACCTCAAACTTGGCACAGGCCACAGAAAGTATCAGTCAGCGTGCCATCGCACGTCGACAACAGTCGGAATTCCCGCGGCCCGGGCGGAATCCATGCCCGCGCCCGAATCCTCATACGCGACGCAGCGTGCCGGGTCGACCCCGAGGACCGCGATCGCCTTCAGGTAGCCATCGGGCGCCGGCTTGGTCGCCGCGACGTCCTCCGAGGCGATCACGAGGTCGAAGAGCCCGTCGATGCCCACCGCGCGAAGGGACTCGCGCACGGCGTCGCCGAGGCCTCCGGACACCACGGCCATCGGGATCCTGCCGTGGTACTCGCGGGCGACCTCGACCACGTGCTCGAGCGGCTCGAGCAGGTGCGTCGAGTCGTAGAACATGGCCATTCCCTCGTCGATGATCGCCAGGTGCTCATCGCGCGTCAGTTCGGGGAACGCCGCCCCGACGAGCGTGTAGACGTCATGGCCGAGCCAGGTGGTGAAGAACTCGTCCGACATGTCGAATCCGTGCCGGCCGAAGGTCTGGTGCCAGCACACCTTGTACAGGCGCAGGGTGTCGACGAGGGTTCCGTCGCAGTCGAACAGCAGGGCCTGCGTGCCTGCTGGCGGGGTCATCGGGACGGGTGGCTGCGTGTGGGTCACTCCCCCACTCTTTCGCGATGGGGCCGCGGCCGGTGATGCGGGGCCGACCTGGCGCCGCCATAGCCGGCCAGCGACTAGATGGGCGAGCTCTCGGAAGGCTCGGTGCGCGAGCCCGCCCGGATCACCAGGACGATGCCCGCGAACATGAGCACGACGGCCGGGATCAGGCCGAGGGGCGGCAGCTGGCCGAGCGCGACGGCTGCGATGACCGTGGCTCCGGGCATCTCGAACAAGATCGCCAGCGACACCACGGTCGCCGGCGTGGTGGCGAGCACCTTGTTGATGAGCGTGTGGCCCAGGAGCTGGGCGCCGAGCGTCAGGCCGATGATGAGCGCCCAGTCCTGGGCACTGAAGCCGACGAGCTCGGTGCCGAAGGCGAGGGCGATCACGAGCAGAACCCCCGCGGCGATTCCGTAGAGGCCCATCGTGAAGGTCGGAGTCGATACCGACTTGCGAGCGACCTCGCCCACCGACACATAGCCGGCCGCGAGCATCGCGCCCAGCAGGGCCAGCCCGTCGCCGATGAGGTGCTGGGGATCGACCGATGCGTCGATGCCCGTGAGGAACAGCACGCCCACGAGTGCGACGGCGATGCCCAGCCACGCCTGCCGCGGGACATGCACGCCTCGTGCCCGTGCGATGAGCGCGGCCCACACGGGCTGGGTCGCGACGAGCGCGGTCGACGATGCCACCGAGGTGAACCGCAGTGACGGGATCCAGGTGGCGAAGTGCAGGGCCAGCAGGCTGCCCGTGGCAGCCATGAGCCACCACTGCCGTCGCGTGAGCGCGAAGAGCTCGGCGCGCCTGCGCAGGAGGACGAATGGCGAGGTCAGGGCCGAGCCGAGGAAGCAGCGCCAGAAGGCAATGGCCAGGGCCGGCGCGAGGGTCGCGGCGATCATGGGCCCCGAGGCGGAGATGAAGACGAGAGCGACCGCCAGCCAGGCGATGTCGCGCGCAGGCGGCCGGGCGAGGGCGGCAGGGCGTGCCTGGCCAGCGGACAACGATTGCCTCCCTCCACGATTTCGGCGGTAGCCTTCGGGCGTGACGACGACGACCCGAGTATTCCTGGCCCACCTGGCCGGCCTCGGGGTATTCGACCCGAACGGCGACCAGGTCGGCAAGGTACGTGATGCGGTGGTCGTGCTGCGCATCGGCTCGAGCCCGCCGCGCCTGACCGGCTTGGTCGTCGAGGTCGCCCCGCGCCGGCGCATCTTCGTCCCCATGACCAAGGTCACCGCCATCGACCCGGGCCAGGTCATCGTCACGGGCACTGTCAACCTGCGCCGCTTCGAGCAGCGCAGCAACGAGACCCTGGTCAACGCCGAGCTGCTCGATCGCACCGTCGACCTGGCCGACACCGGCGAGAAGGTGACGGTGCTCGACGTCGCTGCACAGCGCGAGCGCACGCGGGACTGGTTCGTCGCGCAGCTGTTCGTCCGGCGCCCAGGTCACGGCCTGCGCCGTCGCGGCGAGACCTTGACCGTCGACTGGAACGAGGTGCGCGGGCTGACCCTGCCCGACGGCGACCAGCCGGCCGAGCAGTGGCTGGCCCAGCTCGACACCATGCGGCCCGCCGACATCGCAGACCTGCTCAGCGACCTCACCCCCAAGCGCAGGATCGAGGCCGCGCGCCAGCTCGACGACGAGCGCCTCGCGGACGTCCTCGAGGAGATGAGCGAGGACGATCGCGTCGAGATCGTCCAGACCCTGGAAGCCGAGCGAGCGGCCGACGTGCTCGAGGAGATGGATCCCGACGACGCCGCCGACCTGCTCAGCGAGCTGCCGCCCGAGGCAGCCGAGGATCTCCTCGACCGCATGGAGCCCGAGGAGGCCGAGGACATCCGTCGCCTGCTCAGCTACGACGACTTCTCCGCCGGCGGCATGATGACCACCGAGCCCATCGTGCTCGCCCCCGACGCGACCGTGGCTGATGCCCTCGCCCATATCCGCAATCCCGACCTGTCGCCTGCGCTTGCCTCTCAGGTCTACGTGGCCAGGCCGCCGACCGAGACCCCCACCGGGCGCTTCCTCGGCACCTGCCACTTCCAGCAACTGCTGCGCGAGCCGCCGAGCACGCTGGTCTCGGCACTCGTCGACACCAACCTGCAGCCGGTCAGCCCCCACACTCCCCTGGCAGTCGTCACGCGCCTGTTCGCCACGTACAACCTCGTGGCGCTGCCCGTGGTCGACGACGAGAACCACCTGCTCGGCGCCATCACGGTCGACGACGTCATCGACCACATGCTTCCGGAGGACTGGCGCGACAACGACGACCCCGACGACACCGACTCCCACGTTGCCGAAGTCGAGGCCGGCATGAACGAGGCCGCGGGCCATGGCGACTGAGTCGAAGCGCGACCGCGGCTCGCGCATGGACCAGCCGCTGCAGCGGGGCCGGTCGCTGCGCCCGAGCGTCGACACCGAGCGGTTCGGCGCCTTCAGCGAGAAGGTCGCCCGCCACATCGGCTCGTGGGCCTTCATCATGTGGATGACGGTCGCCATCGTCATCTGGGTCCTGATCAACATCTTCGCCCCGGCCGACATGCGACCGGATGCCTATCCGTTCATCTTCCTGACGCTCCTGCTGTCCTTGCAGGCCTCCTATGCAGCGCCGCTGATCCTGCTCGCCCAGAATCGCCAGGCAGACCGCGATCGCGTGCAGTTCCAGGAGGATCGCGCACGCACCGAGCGGCTGCTTGCCGACAACGACTACATCGCGCGCGAGCTCGCTGCGCTGCGCCTGGCCCTGGGCGAATCGGCTACGCGCGACTTCGTCCGCAGCGAGCTGCGCGACATGCTCGAGGGAATCATGGAACGCCTCGACGAGATCGACGCCGCCCGGTCCGAGGCCGCCAGTGGCGACGACGAGGGCGGCCAGTCCAAGCCGTAGGCTCGGCCGCATGCCCGCACCATCACTCGACGCGATCCATGCCGCGCTCGCCACCGTCAACGATCCTGAGATCAACCGCCCGCTGCCCGAACTCGGCATGGTCAAGGGCGTGGATGCCGGCTCCGACGGCATAGTCCGCGTGGCGGTCTACCTCACCGTCTCCGGATGCCCCATGCGCGGATCCATCGTCGAGCGAGTGCAGCAGGCCGTCATGCAGGTGCCCAACGTCACCGCCGTCGAGGTCGAGCTCGACGTCATGAGCGACGAGCAAAGGGCCGAGCTGAAGACCAGGCTGCGCGGCGGCGCCGAGGCCAAGGAGATCCCGTTCGGCAAGCCCGGCTCGCTGACCCGCGTGTACGCGATCGCGTCCGGCAAGGGCGGCGTCGGCAAGTCGTCGGTCACGGCGAACCTCGCGGCCGCGATGGCCGACATGGGCCTGTCGGTCGGGCTCGTCGACGCCGACATCTACGGCCACTCGATCCCCCGCATGCTCGGCGCCACCGATGCGCCGCACATGGTCGAGGGCATGATCATGCCGCCGCAGGCCTACGGCGTGCGGGTGATCTCGATGCTGCCGTTCAAGCCCGAGGGCCCCGCACAGCCGGTCGCCTTCCGCGGCCCGATGCTGCATCGCTATCTCGAGTCCTTCCTCGCCGACGTGTGGTGGGGGGATCTCGACGTCCTCCTGCTCGACCTGCCGCCGGGCACCGGCGACATCGCCATCAGCAGTGCGCAGCTGCTGCCCGGCACCGAGCTCGTGATCGTGACGACCCCGCAGGCCGCGGCCGCAGAGGTCGCCGTGCGAGCCGGGACCCTGGCAGCTCAGACCCACCAGCGCGTGGCCGGCGTCATCGAGAACATGAGTGCCTTCCCGTGCCCGCACTGCGGCGAGCCGATGGACCTGTTCGGCATCGGCGGCGGCCAGACCGTGGCCGCCTCGCTCACGCAGGCCCTGGGCACCGAGGTGCCGCTGCTGGGCCAGGTTCCCTTCGATCCCAGCCTGCGCCAGGGCGGCGACGACGGCAGCCCGATCGTGCTCAGCGCACCGCAGTCCCCCGCGGGCGCAGCCCTGCGGGCAATCGCCGCACAGCTGGGCAAGCGGCCGCGTGGCCTGGCCGGGATGTCGTTGAACGTCAGCCCGGCCGGCCGCTGAGAGCCAGCGCCTCCTAGAAGGCGTCCGACGGCACGTATTGGCCCCACACCTCGCGCAGGGCATTGCTGACCTCGCCCACCGTCGCCCGCGCGCGCAGTGCGTCCTTCATCGGGTACAGCAGGTTGTCGGAGCCCTGTGCCGCCGACTTGATGGCAGCAAGGCAGCGCTCGACCTCGGCGTTGTCGCGCTCGGCGCGCAGCTTCGCCAGGCGGGCCACCTGCTCCGCCTCGATCGAGGGATCGACGCGCAGCGGCTCGTACTTCTCGTGCTCGTCGATCGTGAAGCGGTTGACTCCCACGACAGTGCGCTCCTTCGAGTCGATCTCGAGCGCGACCTGGTAGGCCGACCTCTCGATCTCGGACTTCTGGAAGCCCTGCTCGATCGCGGCGACGGCTCCGCCCATCTCGTCGATGCGGGCGATCAGCGCGGTCGCTGCGCCCTCGATCTCGTCGGTGAGCGACTCGATCACGTAGGAGCCGGCGAACGGATCGACTGTCTGGGTGACATCCGACTCGTAGGCGATGACCTGCTGCGTGCGCAGCGCCAGGCGGGCAGCCTTCTCGGTCGGCAGGGCGATGGCCTCGTCGAACGAGTTCGTGTGGAGCGACTGGGTGCCGCCGAGCACGGCGGCAAGGCCCTGGATCGCTACGCGCACCAGGTTGACCTCGGGCTGCTGGGCGGTCAGCTGCACGCCTGCCGTCTGGGTATGGAAGCGCAGCATCCACGACTTGGGGTTCTTCGCGCCGAAGCGCTCCTTCATGATGTGCGCCCACATGCGACGGGCCGCGCGGAACTTCGCGACCTCCTCGAGGATGGTGGTGCGCGACACGAAGAAGAAGGCCAGGCGCGGCGCGAACTCGTCGACGTCCTGGCCCGATGCGACAGCAGCCTCGACGTACTGGATCCCGTCGGCGAGGGTGAAGGCGATCTCCTGCACGGGAGTCGCTCCGGCCTCGGCCATGTGGTAGCCGGAGATCGAGATGGTGTTCCACTTCGGGATCTCGTTGCGGCAGTAGGTGAAGATGTCGGTGATGAGCCGAAGCGACTGCGCCGGCGGGTAGATGTAGGTGCCGCGCGCGATGTACTCCTTGAGCACGTCGTTCTGGATCGTCCCGTTCAACTGATCGGCGCTGACGCCCTGCTCCTCCGCGACGAGCTGGTAGAGCAGGAGGAGGATCGCGGCGGGCGCGTTGATCGTCATCG
>CAYFLP010000007.1:0-23324 GCA_964344045.1 uncultured Bifidobacteriaceae bacterium | reverse complement strand
GTGGGAGGAGATGCGGTTGAGCTCCATCATCATCACGCGGATGACGCTGGCCCGCTCGGGGACCTGCTCGGTGATGCCGAGTGCCTTCTCGACGGCCAGGCAGTACGCGGCCTCGTTGTACATCGGAGTCAGGTAGTCCATGCGCGTGGCGTACGTGACGCCCTGCACGAAGGAGCGGTACTCCATGTTCTTCTCGATGCCGGTGTGCAGGTAGCCGATGCCGCAGCGGGCCTCGGTGACTACCTCGCCGTCGAGCTCGAGGATCAGGCGGAGCACGCCGTGCGTCGACGGGTGCTGGGGACCCATGTTGACGACGATGCGCTCCTTCTCGCCCTCGGGCGCCGCACTGACTGTGTCCCAGTCGCCGCCGGTGAGCGTGTAGACGCGCCCCTCGGTGGTCTCGTAGGCACCTGCGAAGGTGACGTCGTCTGCGATGTTGTCGGTCGACATCAGTTGTACGACCTCCGCTGATCCGGGGGCGGCGTGGTTGCGCCCTTGTACTCCACGGGAATGCCGCCGAGGGGGTAGTCCTTGCGCTGCGGATGCCCCGGCCAGTCATCGGGCATCATGATGCGAGTCAGGGCCGGGTGACCGTCGAAGACGATCCCGAAGAAGTCGTAGGTCTCGCGCTCGTGCCAGTCCATCGTCGGGTAGATGCCCACCAGCGAGGGAATGTGCGGATCGCCATCGGGTGCTGCCACCTCCAGGCGGATGCGCCTGTTGTGGGTGATCGACAGGAGCGAGTAGACCGCGTGCAGCTCGCGGTCCGTGTCGAGCGGGTAGTGGACGCCGTGCACGCCCAGGCACATCTCGAACCGCAGGCCTGGCTCGTCGCGCAGCACGCGAGCCACGTCGAGGAGGTTCTCGCGCGCGACGAAGAACGTGATCTCGTCGCGATAGACGACCACCTTCTCGATGACGCTGGCAACCGGAAGGTTGTTGGCCTGCAACGACAGCTCAAGCTCATCGGCCATGTCGTCGAAGTAGCCGCCGTAGGGACGGACGGCCGGCGCGGGGAGGGTGAACTCCTCGACCAGGCCGCCGAAGCCACTGGTGTCGCCCGAGCCGGTGACGCCGAATGCCCCGTGGCGCACGGCGATGACGTCGAGCTCAGCGGCGCCCGCCGGGCGCGTCGGGTACTGCGAGACGTCGAGGGAGTCGCTCATCGCATGAGCCCCTTCATCTCGATGGTCGCCGGGGCGACCAGGGCCTCGGCCTCGAGCTCGCGCAGCTGCGAGCGGCGATTGGCGCCCAGCTTGGTGTCCTGGATCTGGTCGTGCAGCTTCAAGATCGCGTCGAAGAGCATTTCCGGACGCGGCGGGCAGCCGGGCAGGTAGATGTCCACGGGCACGACGTGGTCGACGCCCTGGACGATCGCGTAGTTGTTGAACATGCCGCCGCTGGACGAGCAGGCACCCATGGCCAGGACCCACTTGGGATTGGGCATCTGGTCGTAGATCTGCCGCAGGACCGGTGCCATCTTCTGGCTCACGCGACCGGCGACGATCATGAGATCGGCCTGGCGCGGCGAGGCGCGGAAGACCTCCATGCCGAAGCGGGCGATGTCATAGCGAGGGCCGCCCGCAGCCATCATCTCGATGGCGCAGCAGGCCAGGCCGAACGTCGCTGGCCACAGGGAGCCCTTGCGGGCATAGCCGGCGAACTTCTCGACCGTCGTCAGCAGTACGCCGGACGGCAGGGCCTCTTCGAGTCCCACGTGTACTCCCCTCAGTCCCACTCAAGGCCGCGTCGGCGCCACACATAGGCGTACACGACGAGGACGGTCAGGATGAAGACGAACATCTCCACGAGCCCGAACAGCGCGAGCTGGTCGAATGCGACCGCCCACGGGTACAAGAACACGATTTCGATGTCGAAGACGATGAACAGCATGGCCGTGAGGTAGTACTTCACGGGGAAGCGACCGCCGCCGATGGGCTGGGGGGTCGGCTCGATGCCGCACTCGTATGCGTCGTGCTTGGCCCGGTTGTAGCGCTTCGGCCCGGTGAGGCTTGCCATCGTTACGGAGAACGCGGCAAAGGCGAAAGCAAGAAGGCCAAGGACGAGGATCGGGGTATAGACGTTCACGCCCGGCTCTCCTCAGGGATTGTGCGCTTGTGATTCACTTCACGACCGCCGAAAGCATAGTGGTCTCCACTCCATGGTTCATCCCGGCCTATGCCCCCGCCTCGGCGACAGGACGCGTGGCCCGGTGCAGGGCCACGATTCCGCCGGTCAGGTCCCGCCATTGCACGTGCTCCCAGCCCGCAGCGGCCATGTCACGGGCCAGTTGCTGCTGATCGGGCCAGGCCCGGATCGACTCGGCGAGGTAGACGTAGGCCTCGGGATTCGACGAGGTACGACGGGCCACGGGCGGCAGCGCCTTCATGAGGTACTCGGTGTAGACCGTGCGGAACGGCGCCAGGGTCGGGTGCGAGAACTCGCAGACGACCAGGCGCCCGCCGGGCCGCACCACGCGCAGGAGCTCGCGCAGGGCCACCGCACGATCAGCGACGTTGCGCAGGCCGAACGAGATCGTCGCGGCATCGAAGGACGCGTCGGCGAACGGCAGGTGGAGTGCGTCGGCCGCCACGAAGGGCAGGAACGGCTGGCGCTGGCGGCCCACCGAGAGCATGCCGAGGGAGAAGTCCGCGGGGACGACGGTCGCGCCGGCCTGCGCGAAGGGCACGCTGGAGGTTCCGGTACCCGCCGCGAGGTCGAGGATGCGCTCACCGGGCTGGGGATCGACGGCCGCGACGACTGCCTTGCGCCACCTGCGCGTCTGCCCGAGGGCGAGGACGTCGTTGGTGATGTCATAGCGCTCGGCGACGTCGTCGAACATGGCGGCGACGTCGGCAGGCTCCTTGTCGAGATCGGCTCGTGCCACGGGCTCATCCTGTCAGCAGCCTCACGCCGCGTCATGGCCGGACTCCCCGTAGGCTCGACCGGTGACCACCACCGGGCCGACCGCTGCGCGCTCTGGCGAGCCGGCGCCGCGGTTCACCGTCACGACCCGGCCGATCGCCGATCCGGGCGACCTCCTGCTGCGCCTGCCGGCACATGAGCCGACTGCCTGGATCCGCGGCGGCGACGGCCTGATCGGCTGGGGAGTCGCGGCGGCACTCGAGGTGCGCGGCGACGAGCGGTTCAGCCGCGCACAGCGCTGGTGGTCGACCCTGCTCTCCTCCGCCGACATCGACGACCGCGTGAGCATTCCCGGGACCGGGCCCGTCGCCTTCGCCTCCTTCGCCTTCGACCCCGACGCAGGCACGTCGCTTGTCACGGTCCCCCAGGTCGTCGTCGGCCGGCGCAAGGGCCAGGCCTGGGTGACCACGATCGACGTGCCCGGCACGGACGCGCATGGCGCGAGCGATCCCCGCACCTTCATCGCACCTGCGTCCGTTCCGTCGGCGCCCGGCGCGATCACCTGGTCCGACGGGGCCAAGTCCCCCGCCGAGTGGCAGGACGCCGTCGCCGACGCGGTCGCGCGCATCCGTGCTGGCGAGCTCGACAAGGTCGTCCTCGCACGTGATGTCATCGCACGCGTCGAAGGAAGCCTCGACGTCCGCTACCTCCTGCACCGGCTCAGCGCCGACTACCCGTCGTGCTGGACCTTCAGCGTCGGCGGCCTCGCGGGCGCAACGCCCGAGCTGCTGGTACGCCGCACAGGCGACCTCGTCACCAGTCGAGTCCTCGCCGGCACCGTGCGCCGCAAGGGCGACCAGAGCGCCGACGCGAGCCTTGCCCGTGCCCTCATGGCCAGCGACAAGGACACGGAGGAGCACGAGTACGCCGTGCACTCGGTCGCGAAGGCCCTCGGCGCGCACTGCACCGACCTCGACGTGCCCGACCAGCCGCACGTGCTGGAACTCGCCAACGTCCAGCACCTCGCAACGGACGTGACTGGACGCCTGGCCGACTCCGCAACCGTGCTGGCGCTCGCCGCATCACTGCATCCGACTGCCGCCGTGTGCGGGACGCCCACCGAGCGCGCCATGACCTTGATCCGCAAGATCGAGGGCATGGACCGTGGCCGGTACGCCGGCCCTGTCGGCTGGTTCGACCGGCACGGCGATGGCGAGTTCGGCATCGCACTGCGGTGTGCCGAGGTCGATGAGGCCGAGGGCACCGTGCGCGCCTTTGCCGGCTGCGGCATCGTCTCCGGCTCGGAGCCGGTCGATGAGCTCGCCGAGTCCATCGCGAAGCTCCTGCCGATTCGCCGCGCTCTCGAGGAAGGCCGCTAGGCATGCGCCGGATGGCCGTGGGAGTCGTGCTCGCACTGGGATGCCTCGGCGTCGCGTCCTGCTCGGGCACCACCAGTTCACCTCAGTCCACGGCCCGCGGGCTTGCCTCCGACGACTTCTCACGCGTGGGCACGGGCACAGTGATCCTCAGCGGCAGCGCAGGCGATGTTTCTCTCGCATACATGGATGGAGCGTGGTACCTGCGCACCGGCTACGGGGTCGAGGCGAATACCGTCGCCGCCATCTACAAGTTCGGGCCAGGCGAGGGAATGCGATTCACCGGCGCCTACGGCGGCCTGTTCTTCAACCGTTCGGGGGACACCCTCCGGATGGGTCGCACTTTCCCGCAGGGCACCATCAACCTGGAAGTGTCAGTGGCCGACGACGGCACCCTTGTCTGCACGACGTCCGCCGGCGACGAGACTGCGTGCTCGCTCGACGAGAGCAACCTGCCTGTCGATCACGTCGGCTCCGACCAGCTGTAGTCACTCGACCTCGGCCTCGTACCCGCGAACCGACGGCCCCATGTCGGGTACCTCCATGGGCTCCCACGAAAGCGTCGAGGCGAGCAGGAGCCGCACCATCGATGGATTGTCTGCGTGCACGTAGGCAACTAGCCGGGTGAACCCCAGGCGACGAGCGGCATCGATGAGGTGGCGCAGCAGGAGCGTTCCCACTCCCCTGCCCTGCCAGGCATCGTCGACGATCAGGGCGATCTCGGCCACCTGCGTCTCGTCGGGGCCGACGGGAAAGACGTTTCCCAGCCCGACGATGTCTGAGTCCTCGGCAACCGCTACCAAGGTCGCGCCGCGGTGCTCGCCAGAGATCCGGCGCAGGTTCTCCTCGCGCCAGGTGCTCATGGGCGCGAAGTAGCGATGGAAGCGCGATCGCTCCGAACAGCGCTCGTGCATGAGTTCGATGTCGCGCGCATCACGCGGACGCGCCAGCCGGATGACGATGTCGTCGCCGGACGACACGGTGTCGTTCCAGCCGTATTCGTCGACCTCGCCCCGCACCTGCGCGAGAGCGGCCACGAGCTCGAGCAGTGCCGCCGCCCGCTGCTTGTCGAATCCGGTGAAGGCTGCCTGCTCCCTGCGCAGCACCACATGCCGATCGAGCATCCACTGCAGGCGCATCACATAGGGCGATGCATCATCGCCCTCGACCGCGGGCGCGACTTCCCACGAGTCCGCGAAGACCAGTGCAGCCGCGCCACGCGGCGCGGCATCGGGATCGGCCGCCAGCCGAGTGGCGAGCTTGAGAACGCGCGTCGCGATGTCATCGAGATCGCCCGGCTCGCCGCGCACGACGATGGCTTCCCGGCCGACCGCCGCAAGCGCCTGGAGCACGTCCACTCGCCCCGTATCCGCGCGCGAGCGCAGGATCAGGTGCACGATGCGATCGCCGGCACCTGTCGCCAACGGTCCTGCGAACTCGGTGACCAGGGTGCTGACCTGCGCGCCGACGGCCCAGAGCTCGCCTGGAAGTCGCATCGCGCCACGGCCCGTGACCACTGCGCGCGCCCGCCAGATGCGCGCGAAGTCGGTGACCTGCGGATCAGGCGGATTCGAGGGCATCGGCCACAGCCGCCTGGACTGCCGTGAGCAGCGCGGCCTCCGGCTCGCGCTCGATGACGCTCGCCACGACCACGCGGACGCCACCGGCGCCGAGTGCGTCGTCGATCGCCGACGCGAGCTCGGCCGAGGTCGTGGCCGCCTGGCAGGGCACGTCGGCGGCCTGGCAGGCGCGAGCGATCTCGACACCCAGCGGCACGCCGAAGACCCGCTCGAAGACAGGCTCGAACTCCGCGGCGCCCTGCTCGAGGGTCGAGAAGATGCCCCCTCCGTCATTGTCCGCGACGACGATGACCAGATCGGGCCGCTCCTCTTCGGCCGGGGCCAGCAGGCCGTTGCTGTCGTAGATGAAGGTCTGATCGCCCAGGAGCGCGATGGCCCCTGCACCGCCTGCGCGCTGGAGGGCGAACGCAGCGCCCCATGCGGTCGAGACGCAGCCGTCTATGCCGGACGTGCCTCGATTGCCGAGGATGACTGCGTCCTGCACCGTGTTCGATGCGAACGAGGCGACATGCCGCACGGCCGACGACGGGCCGACGAAGAACAGGCCCCCGTCGGGCACAGCCGCCGCTGCGACGCGCGCGGCGTGGATCCCCGTGAGCGCGTCACCGTGGTGGCCGAGGACGGTCTCGACCGCGGCCGCAGCGAGCACGTCGGCCCGCTGCCAGGACTCCAGCCACGACTCGTCGATCTCGGCCGCCTCGGGGGGCAGGGGCACGGATGTCAGGACGATCGCGGCCGTTCGGGTGGGGTCGCTCCACCGTGGCCTGCTGTCGACTGCGATGTGCAGGCCGGCCTGTGCCACTGCGCGCAGGACCGACCGGCTCAGGCCCACTCGGCCGACGGTGATCACCAGGTCGGCGACGTGGTCAGCGGCGAAGGCCTCGTCGGCCAGGAGCAGCGTGCCATGGGAGAGCGCGGTATCGCTGCCGGCCGCATTGCCGCTGGGCTCTCCGATCACCGGCCAGCCGAGCGTGTCGCCCAGCTCGTCGATCATCTCGACGGCCTCGGGATCATCGTGGTCGCCGACGATGAGCAGGCCGCGTGCTGGCACGGTGCCGTCGCCGAGCAGCGAGTCGAGCACGTCGTCGAGCGGGGTGCTCATGCCCGCGACCAGGCGCGCGTCGGCCGTCCACGGACGCCCCTCCGGACGGCCGTCGAGCGATTCGACCCACCCGTCGTTGCCATCGGGCACGAGCGGCTCGGCGAACGGCGCATTGACGTGCACGGGTCCGGGATTGCCGGCTTCAGTGGCGAAGGCCACGACCCGGGCTACCGTCGAGCGCCAGTAGCGCACCATGCCCGGCTTCTCGGCAGCGACGTCCATGTCGACGGCGAAGCGCACTGCGTCGGCGAACAAGGCCGCCTGAGTGATCGCCTGGTTGGCACCGACATCGCGCAGCGCCCCCGGCCGGTCGGCCGTGAGGGCGATGAGCGGGACGCCCGACTCGTCAGCCTCCACGAGCGCGGGATGCAGGTTCACGGCGGCCGTGCCCGATGTGGTCAGCACGACGGTCGGGACACCGGTGACCTTCGCGATGCCCAGGCCCAGGTAGCCGGCGCTGCGCTCGTCGAGGCGCACGTGCAAGGTGATGCGCTCGTCACGCTCGGCCTCGGCGAAGGCGATCGCCAGCGGCGTCGAGCGCGACCCCGGGGCGAGCACGGCATCGCTCACGCCGGAACGGATCAGCTCATCGACCATGACGCGCGCCTGCGCTGTGGACGGGTTCACGCCACCACCCTTTCACGGAAGCCCGGGGGCAGGGCCTGCCAGGCACGGGCCAGGCGATCGGCCCAGTAGGCCCTGCGCCCGGGCTCGACGCGTTCGCGAGCCAGTTCGAGCAGTGCCGGGTCGGGCTCGCGGGCGCCAACCCTCACCTGCCCGCGCTCGGGCACAGTGGTCGGCGAGCACAGGTCGTCGAGCAGCAGCGCGCCCGTGCCGAGGCCGCAGGCGAGCTCGAGCTGCTCGAGGGCACCGGCCGCCCGGATGCTCGTGCCCAGGCCGACGGACGAGTCGAGCGACCCGCTCACGACCACGGGGAGCCCCAGCCGCGCAGCGAGGGCAAGGGTCGCCGCAGCACCGCCCAGGGGTGCCGGCTTGACGATCGCGATGTCGGCCAGGCCCCGCACGTCGACCTCGCTGAGGTCTGCGGCGAGCCGGATCGTCTCGTCCACCGCGACGGGGAGGCTCGCGCGGCCGCGCAGCGCTCGCAGCTCGTCGCCCGTGGCACACGGCTGCTCGACGTACTCGATGCCGAACTCCTCCAGCGCATGCATCGCGACCACCGCGGCATCCGGGCCCCAGCGGCCCTTGGCATCGATGCGGATGCTTCCGTCCGCATCACCGCGAACATCGTCGAGGGCAGCGCGAACTGCGCCGATGCGGGCGACATCGTCGGCGAGGCCGGGCGAGCCGACCTGCACCTTGACGGTCGCGCAGCCCAGGTGCGTCACCGCGTGCCGGACCTGCTCGGCACAGGCGCCCGGATCGCTGCCGGCGATGATCGCGTTGGCCTGCACCGCGTCCCGCACCGCCGCGGGGAGCCCGCCGTAGGCCGACTCGATCGCGCTGGCCAGCCACCGGCCAGCCGCCATGTCGGAGTAGTCGTCGAAGGGCGCGAACTCGCCCCAGCCCTCCGGGCCACGCACGACGACCCCCTCGCGCACGAGAAGGCCGCGGAACTCGCGCCGCAGGCGCAGGGCGAACGGAACCGCACCTGCCAGCAGCAGTCGCAGCCCGTCGTCCATGGCCGCGAACCTACCGCCCTACGCTCGCACTTGATGAGCGGCAATGAGGGCAGGGCGCACGCGGGAGCGCGGGTGCTCTCGCGCGTGCCCGTCGCACCCGGGAGCGAGGGCGTGCGACGGCTCCTCCCCCACCTGCGCTCGGCCCTCGACGGCACCGGCCCGGCTATCGCTCCCGTGCCAGCGGTCAGCGCGACCATCTCGCAGGAGTACGTGGCATCGGTGCTCGATGCCGTGCGGGCCGACGATCCCGCTCACCCGCTGGAGTCCGACGACATCGCCCTGGTGATGGCCACGTCCGGCTCGACCGGCAACCCCAAGGGCGTGCTGCTCACCGCGCAGTCGCTCGAGCCGGGCACCTCCGCTGCGAATGCAGGTGCGCCCGGCCCGCAGTGGGTCGCCGCGCTGCCCGTCACCTCGATGGGCGGCATGAACGTGGTCGTGCGCGCCCTTGCCGCGGGCCGAGAGCCCGTCACCGTCGAGAGCATCGGCGGCGCCGGTCCGTTCACGGCGGACGCGTTCGCCGCAGCGGTCGCCGAAGCTGCCCGGCACTCCGCTGACATCCGCACGTCGCTCGTGCCGCCGCAGCTCGCGCGACTGCTGGCCAGCGATGCGGGCATCGATGCCCTGCGCGCCTGCTCGAAGATCCTCATCGGCGGGGCAGCGACGAGGGGATCCCTGCTCGACGCTGCTGGTGAGCTCGGCATCGACCTGACGACGACGTACGGCTCCACCGAGACCGCCGGCGGCTGCGTCTTCGACGGCCGTCCCATAGCCGGCGCATCGGTCGAGATCATCGATGACCGCATCGTCCTGCGCGGCCCCATGGTGGCGAGGGGCTACCGCTGCGACCCGCATGAGACTGCGCTTCGCTTCCGCGGCTCGCAGGCCGACGTCTTCGCCACGCCCGACCTGGGCCGGCTCACGGAAGACGGCCGCCTGGAGGTGCTCGGGCGCGAGGACGACGTCGTCATGATCAATGCGGTCAACGTCTCCCCCGATGCCATCGGGCATGTCATCGCCGACCTGCCGGACGTGGCCGCTGCCGCGGTCGTATGCGTGCGCCCCGAGCACGCCGAGCCGCGCCTGGTCGCCTTCGTCGAGGCTCGCGAGTCCGCTGAACCCGGGCTCATCGGCGAGCGTGCCCGTGCGGCCGTGCTCGCCAGGCTCGGACGCCCTGCCGTGCCGAGCCTGGTCGTCAGCGTGCCGGCGCTGCCTCACCTGCCGCATGGGAAGGTTGACCGCTCGCGGCTGGAAGCCTGGGCCCGAGACGAACTGGCAGGAGGACGCTGATGGCGACAGCAGGCGAATGGGTGCACGGCGCGCGCCCGCGGACCCTGCCCGCGGCCATCGCTCCCGTCGCGGTGGGCATCGGCCTCGCCGTGCGCGCCGATGCCTTCTTCGCGCTCAGGTCCCTTCTCGCGCTCATCGTGGCCGTCGCCCTCCAGGTCGGCGTCAACTATGCGAACGACTACAGCGACGGGGTCCGCGGCACCGACCACGAGCGCATCGGCCCCGTCCGCCTGGTGGGCCAGGGCCTCGCGAGTGCGTCGGCGGTCAAGCGCGCCGCCTTCGCGTCCTTCGCAGTCGCAGCGATCAGCGGGCTAGCGCTCGTGGTGCTGTGCCAGCAGTGGTGGCTCCTACTGGTCGGAGTGGCCTCGATCGCCGCGGCGTGGCTCTACACGGGCGGCCCGCGGCCGTACGGCTATGCGGGCCTGGGCGAGGCCTTCGTGTTCGTCTTCTTCGGCCCGGTGCCGGTCATTGGCACGGCCTACGTGCAGACGCTGACGATCACGGCGGTCGACGTCGTGGCCTCGATCGGAGTCGGGCTGCTCTCCTGCGCGATCCTCGTCACCAACAACCTGCGCGATATTCCAGGCGACACTGCGGCCGGCAAGCACACGCTCGCCGTCCGCCTGGGCGACGACCGCACGCGCATCCTCTACGCGGCCCTCGTGCTGGGCGCGATCGCCCTGGTCATCCCCACGGCCGCCATGACGGCACCGGTGGTGTTCGTGACGCTCTTCGCGGCCGTGCTCGCGTTCGCCCCGTTGCGGATCGTGCTGTCAGCCGCGTCCGGCCCCGGCCTGATCCCCGCCCTCAAGGCCACCGGCATCTTGCTGCTGGCCTACGGTCTCCTGCTGGGCATCACCCTCGGGCTCTCCTGAGCCGTTCGACCCCGCAGCAGCCGCCCGCGCCCGGTCGTCGGCCTCGTCCTCGGCCCGGCTCGAGGCATCGATACGCGCATTCATCCGCCGGAAGAATCCGCCCACTGCCTGGCCGGCCTCGCCGCGCGACCGGTCGAGGACGATCACGCTGATGGCGCCCGACATCACGATCGCCGCGATCAGGGTCCAGGCAAGGCTCAGCGGGGTGATGAGCTCCAAGACGAGCCACACGGCGGCGAAGAGCGCAATGCGCAGGATCGTGTACTTCGCGACTGCGAGGCCCTTGGCGTGCGTGGAAGCCATGTCCCTACCGTACGCGCACGTCCGCGTAGGCTGCGATCGGTCACGGGCGAGATGGGCCACACGGAGCGGGAGGTGCGCATGCTGCGGGTTGCCGGGGTGCTGTTCCTCATCGCGCTGTACATCTACTTCATCATCGACGTGCTGCGCACGCCTGCCGGACAGACCCGGACCCTGCCCCGACTGGTCTGGCTGCTGGTCGTGGTGGTGCTGCCCCTGCTCGGCGGCCTGTTGTGGCTGGCCTTCGGCCGCGTGTGGGGCAATCCCGGCTCACGCTGGCGCCGCCGCCGTGGCCCCGTCGCGCCCGACGACGACCCGCGCTTTTTGAAGAAGCTCGGCGATGACGCCTGGGCCGAGCGCATGCGGCGCAAGCGCGAAACCGACGGCTGATCGGGCAGCCAGGTGCCTACGAGACGCCTGCGTACGAGTGGATGCTGTTGAGGAACAAGTTCACGCCGAAGTAGTTGAACAGGAAGCACGAGTAGCCCAGGAGCGAGATCCAGGTCGACTTCGTGCCGCCCCAGCCCGCCGTCGAGCGAGCATGCAGGTAGGCGGCGTAGACGACCCAGGTGATGAACGCCCAGGTCTCCTTCGGGTCCCAGCCCCAGTAGCGGCCCCAGGCATGCTCGGCCCAGATGGCACCGGCGACGACCACGAACGTCCAGATGGGGAAGGAGAAGGCGATGATGCGGTAGGTCAGGGTCTCCAGGCGCTCACCCGAGGGAAGCCGTGCTGCCCAGCCCGTCACGGGTGCGCCGCCGGCGCGCTTCTCCTTGAACCGGCGTACGAGCGCCAGGGCCCCCGTGACCGCCGCGACGGTGAAGGCGCCGAAGCTGATGATCGCGGCCGAGACATGGATCACCAGCCAGTAGCTCTGCAAGGCCGGCACCAGCTGCGCGGCCTCCGTGTACAGCACGGTCACCGCAAGGCCCAGCCACAAGAGCACCGGGATGACGACGAAGATGCCCAGCCACCGCAGGTCGTGCTTGACCGACAAGGCGAGGAAGAGGATCAGCACGAACAGCGCTCCGGTGATGGAGAACTCGTACATGTTGCCCCACGGCACGCGGCCTGCCCAGAAGGCCCGCAGCACGACACCGACGAGGAGCAGCCCGGTCGCGAGCCAGGTGAGCGACATGCCGACGTTGGCGGTGCGGCGTCCGGGCTCGTCGTAGCTGCCTTCGGAACCCACACGTCCGGTTCCGCCGGAACCGGACTCAACCTTGCGGCGCCCGGATGCGTACGACACGGCGAACATGAACATGGCGATGGTCAGCGCTGCCATCGACATGTAGATGGCCAGGTTGCTGAACTGGGCAAGCTGCACGCTTGTCACGGTGCGGTCCCTTCGCTTTCAGACCCCGTTGCCGGCATCGGTGCGCCCAGGTGCTGGGCCAGGGCCGCGACATCGCGCGGCAGGTCGGCAGCGGAGCCCTTGGCGAGGCCCGCGACCTCGATGAGCGTACCGCCGCCTGGCAGGGTCACGGCCTTCGCCCACAGCCGTCGCCGGCGGATGAGAAGTGACATCGACAGCCCGAGAATCGCGACCGCGGCCGAGAGCAGGGCCAGCCCCTTTCCGGGGTCGTAGGCGATCTGGAACGAGGCCCACTGGTCGAAGCCCGCGAACTCGACCGAGCCCACGCCAGGGATCTCCCAGGTATCGCCGGGGAACATGCCGGACACGCCGCGCTTGGTCAGCGAGTCGGTCGCCAGCGAGTAGACGCTCTGCGGCACGCCATCGTCGAGGCCGAGGTCGCCCGTGAATGCCTCGAGCACCACCGACGGCCGGTCCGCCGCCGGGAAGGACGAGAACGGACGGCCCTGGCTGTCGAGCGTGGTGGTGGGCAGGAACAGGCCCTTGATCCCGAGCTGAGGCGACATGTCCGGCACCTTCACGACGCCCGTCGACGACATGTTGCCGTCCTGCGGCAGGAACGGGACCGTGTCGTCGAAGACGACAGTGCCCTGGGCGTCCCGGATGATCAGGTGCGGTGCGTAGCCATGGCCGACGAGGTACACGTTGACGCCCTGCGACGAGAGCGGCTCGTTGACCTCGATGACGCGCTGCTCCGGCGACGCAGCAGGCGTGGGCCAGTAGGTGACATGCGCCTCGAACAGCCGGGGTGCGCCATGCTGCGCCTCGCCGCGCTCGAAGCCGACCTGGAAGTCGTCGAGCTGGAACGAGAACGGCGGCAGCGAGGCAGGGTCGACCATGCGGCCGCCGCCCCACGCGTCGTACTGGGTCAAGGTGTCCGAGAAGCCCGTCCCCTCGCGGACGATCACGTTGCCCTTCCAGCCGAACAGGCCGCCGAGTGCGACCGAGGCGAGGACCACGATCAAGGAGAGGTGGAAGACAAGGTTGCCCACCTCGCGCAGGTAGCCCTTCTCCGCCGCGATCCACGACGAGGCCGGGAATTCGCCGGCGGGGGGCGTGTGGCCCGTGCGCACTCGCCAGTGCCGCGAGCGCAGGTACTCGCGCGCGGAATCGATCGGGTCCGCCCGCACGGGCGACCACTCGAACTCCACGTGCGCAGGCATGCGCTCCAGCCGTCGAGGTGCCGGCGGGGGCGGTGTGCGCAGCGACGTGAACAGCTTCCAGGTGCGCGGCAGCACGCAGCCGATGAGCGAGATGAACAGCAGCAGGTACACCGCCGCGAACCACGGCGATGCGAACACGTCGAAGAAGCCGGCCCGGTCGAGGATCGGGCCGATGCCCGGGTGGGCCTCGATCCATTCGCGAACCTTGATGGGGTTGATGCCGCGCTGCGGCAGGAGCGAGCCGGGGACGCTCGCGACGGCGAGCAGGAACAGCAGCACGAGTGCCGTGCGCATGCTGGTGAGCTGTCGCCACAGCCAGCGGAAGGTGCCCTTGCCGCCCATCGGCGGTGCACTGGTCTGGGCCATCGCTAGAGCGCCGTCTCGAAGCCAGGCACGCTCACGCGCAGCCAGATCGTGAAGTCGGTCCACCACCCGGTCACCAGGAGGACGCCCACGATCACGAGCATGGCCCCGCCGATGCGCATGACGGCAAGGGAGTGCCGGCGCACCCACTTGACGGCGCTGGCAAGCCGGCTGAACAGCAGGCCGAGGATGATGAAGGGAAGCCCCAGCCCGAGGCAGTACGCCAGCGACAAGATCGCACCGCGCAGTGCACTCGCCTCGGCGAACGCCAGGGTCTGCACCGCGGTGAGGGTCGGACCGATGCACGGGGTCCAGCCGAGGCCGAACACGATGCCGAGGATGGGCGCGCCCGCCAGGCCCCACGTGGGCGCTCGATGGACCCGGTACTCGCGCTGCATGCCTGGGATCACGCCCATGAACAGCAGGCCCATCGCGATGACGATCACGCCCAGGATCCGGTTGATGATGTCCGAGTACTGCAGGAGCAGCGAGCCGACTCCGCCGAACAGCGCTCCGTAGGAGACGAAGACGATGCTGAAGCCGAGGACGAAGAGCGCCGTGCCCAGCAGCACCCGGCCGCGCTGCCCCGCCGGATTGGCGAGCTCGGCACCGGTCAGGCCGGTCATGTACGACAGGTAGCCCGGTGCGAGCGGAAGCACGCACGGGCTGAGGAAGGCCACCATTCCCGCAGCGAACGCGATGGGCAGCGCGATCCACCACGAACCCGTCGCGACCAGTTCGCCGACGCCGCTGATGACGCTCACGACGCAGCGCTCGCTGCCGCCCCGCCCTCGGCCACCAAGGGCTCGATGATGCCCCGCAGCTCGGACACGTCGACCGCGCCGAGGGCCCGCGCGGCAATGCGTCCCTGCCTGTCGACGACGAGGGTCGAAGGGATGGCCTGCGGCGGGAGCGTGTCGGAGAACAGCAGCTGCAGGCGTCCATCGCGATCGACGATGCTCGGGAAGGTGATCCCGAAGCGATCGGCGAACGCCCGCGCGGCAGTGTCCGAATCGCGGGTGTCGAGGCCGACGAACTGCACGCCGTCAGCGGCGGTCTCCTGGGCCACCTGCTGCAGCGTGGCGGCCTCCGCCCGGCACGGTGCGCACCACGACGCCCACACGTTCAGCACCACCACCTCGCCGCGGTGCTCGGCGAGGGAGAAGGGGGAACCGTCCAGGGTGGTGCCCGTGAGCTCGGGCGCCGGCGGACGACTGGCCGGATCCAGGACCACCAACGACCCGTCGCCGGCCACGAATCCCGTGCCGTCAGCGGACGCCACCGCACCCGACGAGCTGCTCGGCGATCCGCAGCCGGCCGCGCCCGCTGCCACGAGGGCGAGCGCCGGGACCAGCAGCAGGACTCGTGATCGCACCGGGGGTCAGGCTCCCGCGATCTTGCTTGCCTGCTCGAGGAGGTCGCGCGACGGCTCGGTGTAGGCGATGGCGACGAGGGTGTCGCCGTCGTACTCGAGCGAGGTGAGCGAGGCCAGCGTGCACTGCCGCGTACGCGGGTCGTGCCACAGCCTGCGCTGCTCTGCGCTCAGCCGGGCGATCCAGATGGGCAGCTGGTGGCTCACCAGGACGGCTTCGTGCCCGCGCGCCGCGGCTCTCGCCGCAGCGATGGCTCCGTGCATGCGCGCGGCCACCTGGTCGTACGGCTCGCCCCACGAAGGACGGAAGGGATTCCAGAGGTGCTTCCAGGTGCGCGGCTGCTTGAGCACGCCGTCGCCGACGCTGACCCGCTGCCCTTCGAAGATGTTCTCGGCCTCGATCAGGCCCGGATCGATGCCGATCTCCAGGCCATGGGACTGCGCGACGGGCGCAGCAGTCTGCTGTGCCCGCTCCATCGGAGAGGAGATGACGGCCGCGACATCACGACCTGCCAGCGCCTGCGCTGCGCGCACGGCCATCTGCTCGCCGAGCGCCGACAGCCGGAAGCCCGGAAGGCGTCCGTACAGGATCTTGTCGGGGTTGTGCACCTCGCCATGCCTGAGCAGGTGCACCGTGGTGCGCGCGGCCATGTGCTCAGGTGGCCTTGCGGCGGGCGGTGGCGCGACGACGGCTCGGGCGCCACGTGGCCTCGCCGGCCTCGAGTGCAGCCTCGCGCAGTGCCTCGCCGTGCGCCGACAGCGAATCGATGAGACCCGCCACGGTGCTGACATCGGCGAGGACATCCACACGCAAGCCATGCTCCTCAGCGGCCTTCGCCGTCTGGGGGCCGATGCAGGCGACGACCGTGGTGTGGTGCGGCTTGCCCGCGATGCCCACGAGGTTGCGCACGGTGCTGCTCGAGGTGAACAGCACGGCATCGAAGCCGCCGGCCTTGATGGCCTCGCGGGTCTCGGCCGGCGGCGGTGCCGCGCGGACGGTGCGGAACGCCGTGACGTCCTCGACCTCCCAGCCGAGGTCGGCAAGGCCCGCGACGAGGGTGTCGGTGGCGATGTCGGCGCGCGGGAGGAAGACCCGGTTGATCGGGTCGGTCAGCGAGTCGTAGTGCGGCCACTCGTCGAGGAGCGCAGCGGTGGTCTGCTCCGCGGCAGGCACGAGGTCGGGACGAACGCCGAACTCGACGAGGGCGGCGACGGTCTGCTCGCCCACGGCGGCGACCTTCAGGCCGGCGAACGAGCGCGCGTCGAGCCCGTACTCCTGCAGCTTCTCGCGAATCGCCCGGACGGCGTTGACGGAGGTGAAGCCGATCCACTCGTAGCGACCGGAGACCAGGCCGTGCACCGCACGGTCGATCTGCTGCGGGGTGCGCGGGGGCTCGACCGAGATGGTCGGGACCTCGACGGGCACGGCCCCGTGGCCGCGCAGGAGGTCGGCGGCGGCACCGGCCTGATCCTGGGTGCGCGGGATGAGCACCCGCCAGCCGAACAGCGACTTCACCTCGAACCAGTCGAGCTTCTCGCGCTGCGCGACCACTTCGCCCACGACCACGATGCCGCGGCCGGAGACCTTGGCCAGCTTCACTGCGCTGCCCACCTCGCCCAGGGTCGAGGCGATCGTGCGCTGGTCGACCGTGGTGCCCTTGCGGGTGATGGCGATGGGCGTCGTCGCCTCGGCGCCATGGGCCAGGAGTCGCTGCGCGATGTCGGCAGCGCGGTCGGCACCGTCCGAGAAGACGACGGTCGTGCGCGGAGCCGCGAGGTCCGACCAGGGCAGGTCGGTGTCGTTCGCATCGACGATGCGCACCTGACGGGTGCGGCCGCCGGTCAGGCCGAAGCCTGCGTAGGCCGGAACCGCCGTGACCTCGCTGACGCCGGGCACGACGTCGAAGGCCACGCGGGCCTTGTGCAGCGCTCCGGCCTCGTGCAGCAAGGTGCCGTCGAGCACAGGGTCGCCGGAGACCAGGCGGACGACGCTGCGCCCCTCGCGGGCCGCGTCGATCACCAGGCGGCTGCGCTCGGCGTGGCCGAGCGGAACCGAGTCGGCGTCGACGGCGACCGTGACCGTCGAGGTCGGGCCAGCATGGGCCTGCGCGACGTCGACAGCATCCGCATCGACGAGGATCAGGTCTGCGGCGGCCATCAGGGCCGCCGCGCGCAAGGTGACCAGCTCAGGATCGCCCGGGCCGGCCGACACGATCGCAACGGGGCCCTGGGCAACCCGCTTGCGCGCCTTGGGGGCCTCGACGACGGCGGGAGCGGAGGCCGCTGCCGCCTTCTTCTTGACGGGCACGGCCTTGTCGGCCTTCTGCTCGGCAGGCTTCTTCACTGCAGGCGCTTCCTTCTTGGCCGCGGGCGCGGCCTTCTTGGCGGTGGGTGCGTTCTTGGGCGCGGCGGCCTTCTTCGCGGCCGGCTTGGCAGCAGCGGAGCGGGTTGTCACGGTGGATGACGCCTTGGATGTCATGCGTTGATCGCCTCTCCCAGCGAATCGATTGCCTCTGCCCTGCGCTGCTCATGGAAAGCGAGGATCTGCAGTTCGACAGCGAGGTCGACCTTGCGGACCTCCACGCCCTCGGGAACGGACAGCACTACCGGAGCGAAGTTCAAGATGCTGCGCACGCCCGTGGCGACGAGCCGGTCGCACACGTCCTGCGCGGCCTCGGCCGGCGTCGCGATGACGCCGATGCTGGCGCCCTGCTCGGCAACCAGAGCCTCGAGATGCGCCAACGGCAGGACTTCGAGCGTGGTGTCGCCAGCGCGCATGCGGCGGCCGATGACGTCCGGATGCGAGTCGAGCAGGCCGACGATCTCGAACCCGCGGGAGCCGAAGCCCCGGTAGGCCACCAGGGCCTGGCCCAGGTTGCCTGCACCCACGATGACCACGCCCCACGGCTGGGTCATGCCCAGCTCACGGGCGATCTGGTAGCTCAGGAAGCGCACCTCGTAGCCGACTCCTCGGGTCCCGTACGAGCCGAGGTGGCTGAGGTCCTTGCGCAGCTTGGCCGGGGATACCCCGCACATGCCGGCGAGCTCGTCGGAGGACACCGTGGTCGTGCCGGCCTCCTGCAACTGGCCGAGTACCCGCAGGTAGATCGGCAGCCTGGCCACGGTCGCAGCCGGAATGCCCTTCCCGGAAACCGGGACCCGACCCGAGGCAAGCGGGCGGGAAGCAGACGAGGCGGACACGGGACTCCAGGAGCGGATGATGATGCAGGTGCGTGGCAGATGCCACGGCGAATGTGCGTGACGGGCCGTAAGAGTACGGCTCAAGTGCACGAGCGGACAAAGTTCATCGGACACAAATGTCCGTTTTCCGGACGTTACCCGATGGCTGCAGCAAGCCGAACAGGGTCGACCCGCCAAAAGTCGACCGGCACTCCATCGACCAGGACGACCGGGATCCGCTCCCAGTAGGCGGCCCGGAGGGCCTCGTCGTCGTCGATGCTCGCCTCGGTCCAGGCGACTCCCACCCGGCCGCACACCTCGGCCACGATCGCGCGTGCGTCATCGCAGAGATGGCATCCATCGCGCCCGACGAGAAGCACCCTGCTGGAGCCGTCGCTCACAGCCGGTCGCCGTGCACGTCGCGCAGGCGGCCCTTGGCCACCTTTCCCGTGGCACTGTGCGGCAGCGCCTCGACGATCCGCACGACACTGGGGCACTTGAAGCGCGCCAGCCGGCCGGTGCAGAAGTCGATGACGTCGTCAGGTGACACGCTCGCGCCCGCGCGCGGCACCACGATCGCCAGCACCGCCTCGCCCGTGCGATCGTCGGGGATGCCCACGACGGCAGCCTCCGCGACCGCGTCGAGCTGGTCGATGACGGCCTCGATCTCTCGCGGGTAGACGTTGAACCCATTGACCAGAATCAGCTCGCGCCGGCGGTCGACCAGGTGCAGGTCGCCTTCCTCGTCCGCATAGGCGACGTCACCGGAGTGGAACCAGCCGTCGGCGTCCGGGCCGCCGAGGCCATCGGGCCAGTAGCCGCGGAACAGCGACGGCCCGCGCACGAGCAGCTCGCCCGGATCGCCCTCGTCGACATCGGAACCGTCCTCGTCGACGAGCCGGATGTCCAGGCCCGGCAGCGGGCGTCCGACCGAGCCCGGCTTGGGACGCCCGGTCACCACGGTCGTGGCGACGACGGGCGAGGCCTCGGTCATGCCGTAGCCCTCGAAGATCTCCAGCCCGGTCGCCTCGCGAAAGGCGGTGAACACCGTCGGAGGCAACGGTGCCCCGCCGCTGGAGAGCAGGCGCACGGACGCCAGGCGCTCACGCAGGCCCGGGGTGAAGCACCAGGCCTGGTACATGGCCGGAGCGCCGGCGATCGTCGTGATGGCGTGCCGGGCGACCAGGTCGGCGCACTGCTGCGGGTCGAAGCGGTCGGTGACGACGCAGGTGGCGCCCGCTGCGACGGCCAGCCCGAGCACGGTGTTGAGCCCATAGACATGGAACATCGGGAGCACGGCGAGCACGACGTCGTCGGGCGTGACGGCGGCAGGGGCCTGCAGGGCCAGCAGCATCTCGACGTTGGCGCGCAGCGCGCCATGGGTGAGCATCGCGCCCTTCGGGCGTCCGCTCGTGCCGGCCGTGAACAGCAGCAGCGCCACGGACTCCGGAGCGGTCGCCGCCTCGGCGAGCACGGCACCAGCGCCCTCGCGAGCGATGCGACCCCACTCCTCGTCGGAGACGCACACCACCTCGCAGCCGGGCAGCGCATCGGCCGCATCGAGGCCGACATGGCGGGTCTCCGGCTGCACGATGAGCATCCGCGCACCCGAGTCGGAGAGCAGGACGGCCACCTCGGCAACGGTGAACGCCGGATTCAGGGGGACGCTCACGAGCCCGGCCCGGGCACATGCGTAGTACGCCTCGACGAAGGCCAGCCCGTTGCCGAGGAGGAAGGCGACCCGGTCGCCCGCATGCAGTCCATGGCGGATGAGCCCGGCGGCACGGGCGTCGACGGCGGCATCGAGCTCGGCCCAGGTGAGGGAGGTGTCGCCGCACACCAGCGCCACCGCATCGGGCGTGCGCCGGGCAGTCGCCCGCAGGAACTCCGCAACGTTGGCGTTCATGCACCCTCCGCAGGACCCGTGTGCCTCTGACCGGAGTGTGACACACGCCATGTGCCCGGTGGATACCCTCATCCGGTGAGCCAGAACATGCCCGCGCGGCCGGACGTGCTCTCCGAGTACCGGCGGGCAGGCCAGGCCTCGGCCGATGCGGCGCTCACGGGGGTCCGCCCCGGCCAGCTGCCGCCCCTCGACCCCACGGGCGCGGCCTTCTTCGACGTCGACAACACGATCATGCGCGGCGCCAGCCTCTTCCACTTCGCGGTCGGCCTCGCCCGGCACCACTTCTTCAGCGGCCGCGAGATCCTCGGGTTCGCCACCAAGCAGATGAAGTTCGTCCTGAGCGGCTCCGAGGACCTCGAGGACATGGCCTCCGCAACCGAGGCGGCCTTGTCGTTCGTCGAAGGGCGCAGGGTCGACGACCTGCTCGCCCTGGCCGAGGACATCTTCGACGAGGCGCTCACCGACAAGCTCATTCCCGGCACTCTCGCCCTCGCCCAGGGCCACCTCGATGCCGGCCAGCAGGTGTGGCTCGTCACGGCCACCCCGGTCGAGCTGGCCCAGCTCATCGCGCGACGCCTGGGCCTGACCGGCGCGCTCGGCACCGTCGCCGAAGTCCAGGACGGCGTCTACACCGGCAGGCTCCTCGGCTCGCCCCTGCACGGCCTGGCCAAGGCGGAGGCGATCCGCGCACTCGCCCAGCGCGAAGGACTCGACCTCGCCCGCTGCTCGGCGTACTCGGACTCGTCCAATGACATTCCGATGCTCTCGACGGTCGGCACCGCTGTCGCAGTGAACCCCGACTCGACCCTGCGGGCACATGCCCGCGACAACGGCTGGCATGTCAGGGACTTCCGGCGGCGCGAGCAGGTCAAGCGCGTGGCCCTGCCGGCTCTCGCCGGGGCAGGCGGAGTGGCAGTGGGCATGGCAATCGGGTACGCCGCTGCCAAGCGCAGCCGACTTGTCTAGAGTCGAACCACAGCACGGCCGAGCCCACCTCTCGAGGAGCAATCGATGAACGCACCCACGTCAGCACTGCACGCCGCAGGCCAGAGCATCTGGCTCGACAACATCACGCGGACGATGCTCGACGACGGCACCATCCAGGGATTCATCAACGACCTCAACGTCACGGGCCTGACCTCCAACCCCTCGATCTTCGACAAGGCGATCGCTACCGGCGCCTACGACGATGCGATCCGTGCCGCCGCCGGCTCGGGCCAGTCGGCCGAGGACATCTTCTTCGGCCTCGCGATCGACGACCTGCGCCGTGCGGCCGACATGTTCCTGGGCATCCACGAGCGCACCGCAGGAGTCGACGGCTGGGTCTCGCTGGAAGTCTCGCCGGAGCTCGCCCACGACACGGACGCCACCGTCGACGCCGCGATCGACCTGCATCGCAGGGCCGGCCGCAGCAACCTGTTCATCAAGATCCCTGGCACTCCCGAGGGCCTGCCGGCGATCGAGAAGGCCATCGCGGCCGGCGTCCCGGTCAACGTCACCCTCCTCTTCGACCGCGCCCAGTACCTGGCGGCCGCCGATGCCTACCTAGCCGGCATCGAACGGCGGGTGGCCGAGGGCCTGGACCCGGTCGTCGAGTCGGTTGCCTCGGTCTTCATGTCCCGCTGGGACAAGGCCGTCGCCGACAAGGTCCCAGCCGAACTCGCCAACACCCTCGCCCTCGCGGTCGGTGCCGACCTCTACCGCGCCTACCGCGAGCTCATGGACTCCGAGCGCTGGCAGCGCCTCGAGGCGGCCGGTGCCCACATGCAGCGCCTGCTCTTCGCCAGCACCTCCACCAAGGACCCCTCGGCACCCGACACGCTCTACGTGACCGGCCTGGTTGCCCCGATGACCGTCAACACGATGCCGGACAACACCCTCGAGGCCTTCGCCGATCACGGTGCCGTGGGCGCCGACCTGCCCGCCGACGGAGGCGACTGCGATGCCGTGCTGAAGGCCTTCGGCGAAGCCGGGGTCGACGTCAGCGCTCTCGCACAGCAGCTGCAGGCAGAGGGCGCCGCCAGCTTCGTCGAGGCCTGGAACGACCTGATCGCGCATGTCGCCAAGCAGGTCGCCTCGGTCTCCTGAGCACGCACAACGAGAGGGATTCCCGCCATGCCCGACTTCGCGTCGTTCACCCAGCCGGCACTCACGCAGCGCCCTGCCTGGAAGGCGCTGCAGGCCGACTACGCCGCCATGGGCAGCGAGCACCTGCGCACGCTCTTCGCCGATGACCCACAGCGCGGTGAGCGCCTGGCAGCGCAGGCCGTCGGCCTGTACATGGACTACTCGAAGCAGCGCGTCACGGACGAGGTCATGGGCCACCTGCTCGACCTTGCCCGCGAGAGCCACGTGGTGGAGCACCGCGATGCGATGTTCGCGGGCGAGCACATCAACGTCTCCGAGGACCGCGCCGTGCTCCACATCGCGTTGCGCCTGCCGCGCGAGGCGACACTCGTGGTCGACGGGGCCGACGTCGTCGCCGAGGTCCATGCGGTTCTCGACCGCATGGCCGCCTTCGCCACCAAGGTGCGCGACGGCGAGTGGCGCGGCTTCACCGGCAAGCGGATTCGCACGGTCGTCAACATCGGCATCGGCGGGTCCGACCTCGGTCCCGTGATGGCCTACGAGGCACTGCGCCACTACTCCGACCGCGACATGACCTTCCGGTTCGTCTCGAATGTCGACTCGACCGACTTCGTCGAGGCCACGCGCGACCTCGACCCTGCCGAGACGATGTTCATCATCTCCTCGAAGACGTTCACCACCCTCGAGACCATGACGAACGCGACCTCGGCCCGCGACTGGCTGCTAGCGGCCCTGGGCGACGATGCCGCGATCGCGCGCCACTTCGTGGCCGTGTCGACAAATGCCGATGCCGTCGCCGCATTCGGCATCGACACCGACAACATGTTCGGGTTCTGGGACTGGGTG
>CAYFLP010000006.1:21459-23651 GCA_964344045.1 uncultured Bifidobacteriaceae bacterium | reverse complement strand
TGCTGCTCCTGCTGCCCGTGATGTACGGCCTGGGAATGCTCGGCGCCCGGGCCTTCCGCAAGCCCTACGGACCCGATCGCCGCGTAGGCGACCGGCGAACTGGCGAACGCCGCCAAGGCGAACGGCGGGCGGCGGGTGCGCCAGCGAGCAGTCAGCCCATCCCGGGGGCGCACGCACGCTCGGCAGACAGGCGGCAGGGCGAACGCCGTAGAGGCGAGCGGCGCAGGCCCAGGGCCCTGTGGCCCACCGCGACCGTCATCCTCTCCGCAGCACTGCTGTCGGTCATTGGCGTCGTCACCTACGCGGAGTCGCGCGTGGGCTCGATCTTCGTCGAGACGCAGCCCGAGCTGACGGGTGCCGGCTGGGCGGACTGCGCCACGCCCATAACGTGGAGCGTCGACACGTCGCGCCTCAGCACCGCGGAGAGCGCTACTGCGATCGCCGCCCTGCAGAAGGACTTCAGCCGCTGGCAGGACAAGTCAGGCCTGAGGTTCGAGTACGTCGGGCAGGTGCCCATCTCCTACGACGACACCAACTACACGGTGTCCAGCGCAGTGCATCCCAGTTCACGCCACATCTACGTTGCCTTCCTGCGCAATTCCGACTCCTCGCTCCTCGACACGCGCACGGTCGGCTTCGCATCGCCCTCGAAGGTCCTCCCCTCTGACAAGCAGATCACCGAGGGCAGCATCGTCCTGAGCATCGAGTACGTCGAGAAGGTCGCGGGGGCCAAGGAAACTGCCCTCTACCTCCATGAGATCGGCCATGCGCTCGGCCTAGGGCACGGCACGGAGAAGCAGGACGTCATGTACTACATGGTCGACCGCAACAACGAGCTCAGCCCAGCGGACATCGCCGGGATCCGGTCGCTCACCCATGTGTGCGAGCCGACCGGAGCAACCCCCGGGGCGGCCGGCGCCACTGGATAGGCTGGGTGGCATGTCCAAGGTCCTCGCCTCCTTGCCCGTCGGCGAACGCGTCGGCATCGCCTTCTCCGGGGGCCTCGACACCTCCGTCGCAGTCGGCTGGATGCGCGACAAGGGAGCCATCCCCTACACCTACACCGCCGATCTCGGCCAGTACGACGAGCCTGACATCGACTCGGTGCCCGGCCGCGCCACCCAGTACGGCGCCGAGGCGTCACGGCTCGTCGACTGCAAGTCGGCCCTGGTCGAGGAGGGCCTGGCCGCGATGGCCTGCGGCGCCTTCCACATCCGCTCGGGCGGCAAGACCTACTTCAACACCACTCCCCTAGGACGTGCGGTCACCGGCACGCTCCTCGTGCGCGCGATGCTCGACGACGGCGTGTCCATCTGGGGTGACGGCTCCACGTACAAGGGCAACGACATCGAGCGCTTCTACCGCTACGGACTCCTCGCCAACCCGGCGTTGCGCATCTACAAGCCCTGGCTCGACGCGGACTTCGTCACCGAGCTCGGCGGTCGCAAGGAGATGTCCGAGTGGCTACTGGCTCACGGACTCCCCTACCGCGACAGCGTCGAGAAGGCGTACTCCACCGACGCCAATATCTGGGGCGCCACCCATGAGGCCAAGCAGCTCGAGCATCTCGATGCGTCGATCGAGCTCGTCGAGCCGATCATGGGAGTGCGATTCTGGGATCCGGCCGTGAGCATCCCCACGGAGGATGTCACGATCAGGTTCGCGCAGGGCCGACCCGTGGCGATCAATGAAGTCGACTACCCCAACGCCGTCGACCTCGTCATGCAGGCAAATGCCATCGGCGGCCGCCACGGCCTGGGCATGGCCGACCAGATCGAGAACCGCATCATCGAGGCCAAGAGCCGGGGCATCTACGAGGCACCTGGCATGGCCCTGCTGTGGATTGCCTACGAGAGGCTGATGTCCGCCATCCACAACGAGGACACGATCGCCAACTACCACGCCGAAGGCCGTCGGCTGGGCCGCCTGCTCTACGAAGGCCGGTGGTTCGACCCGCAGTCCTTGATGCTGCGCGAGTCGCTGCAGCGCTGGGTTGCCTCGGCCATCACCGGCGAGGTCACCTTGCGCCTGCGCAGGGGCGACGACTACAGCATCATCGCCACCTCGGGTCCGGCTCTGAGCTACCACCCTGACCGCCTGTCGATGGAGCGCACCGAGGACGCGGCGTTCGGCCCTGCCGACCGGATCGGCCAGCTCACGATGCGCAACCTCGACATCGCCGACACCCGCAC